>JAKANU010000157.1 GCA_021812315.1 Pseudomonadota bacterium | reverse complement strand
CGTGGCACCTTCGCGCATGCGGCCATACATCATGACGGTGAGCGGCGCGTCGGAACCCACCAGCATCAGCGTGGTGTTGAAATTTTCGAAGCTCATCAGGAACGAAATCGCCGCTGCCCCCACCAGTGCTGGTCGCAGGTAGGGCAAGGTAATGGTCCACAGCACGGCGCCGCGCGAGGCGCCCAGGTTGTAGGCGGCCTCCTCCAGCGTTGCATCAAAGCGTCGGAGGCGTGCGGTGATGGTCAGGGTCGCCACCGAGACAATGAACGAGAGCTGGCCCAGCACCACCAGCGTCAGACCCGGGCGCAGGAATTCGAGTTCCAGCCCCCACACATCGTCAGCCAGATTGGCGATTCGGCTGGCAAACGCCAGGATCGAGATACCCAGAATCACGCCAGGAATCACCAAAGGCGCAAGCATCATCATCGACAGCGCCTGCTTGCCGCGAAACTGCGTGCGCTCGATCACGAACGCATTGGCGGTTCCCATCAGTACGGCCAACACCGTGACCCAGGATGCCACCACGGCGCTGGTCCACAGGCTGCCCATCAGCGCACGGTCGGCAAACAGCCCGCGCCGCGCTGCCTGCGCGTTACCGATGAACCAGTCCAGCGTGAAACCGCGCCAGGGAGGTGCCGGGTACGGGGCATCGTTGAACGCGAAGGCCGCCACAATGGCCAAGGGCAGAAACAGGAAGCCGAAGAACAGCAGCGCGTAGAGTACCGTGCTGACGCGCAGCCAGGCCGGACGTGGCAGGGTTGGAATCATGAGCGCTGCATCACTTCGCCAAATTTCTGGCCGCTGAGCTTGAGTCCGAGCCAGACGATACCGGTGGAAAGCACGAGCAGCAAAAAGCCAAACGCCGCGCCCTGTTCCCAATTGAAACGCGTGATGAACTGGGTGTAGATCTGCTCGGTGAACCACTGTGAGCTCTTGCCGCCGAGCAGCGTTGGCGTCAGGTAGTTGCCAAGCGTCAGCATGAAGACGACGATGCAGCCGGCGACGATGCCCGGTGCCGCATGCGGGATGACGATCTGGCGCAGGATCGACGCGCCATTGCCGCCCAGGTCATAGGCGGCTTCGATGAGCGAGTCGTCCAGGCTCTCCAGCGCACCGATCAGCGGCACCACCATGAACAGCATCGAGGTGTAGACCAGACCCAACAGAATGGTCGCGTCGTGATACAGCATCTCCACCGGCACGGGGGTCACGCCCAGCGTCACCAGCAGCCCGGGCAGCACGCCAGACTCGCGCAGCAGGATCATCCAGCCCAGCGAACGTACCGTCTCGGACACCCAAAACGGGATCAGACAGAGCACGAACATGCCCGCCTTGAGGCGGCCGCGTGCGATCTTGGCGATGATCCATGCCAGAGGAAACGCCACCAGCAGCGTCAGCGCGGTCGAGACCACCGACATCACGGCCGTACGCACAAAGGTGTGCCAATACAGAGGTTCTTCAAAGAAAGTGGCAAACTGGGCCAGGCTCGCGGCGTACTGCCGCGGCGCGGTACGCACCCGCAAGGCAAGCACGCCAAGCTCCACATGCGGCAGGATCAACAGCAGCAGCAGCCACACAACTGCCGGCGCCAGCAGCAGGGCCAACAGCAGACCGGCCGAGGCGCCGCGGGCCGGCTCAGGTGACATCGCTCTGACTCGCGGCAAAGCACACGGCACGGCGCGGATCAAAACCGAAATGCACGCTCTGCCCGACCCGCAGATCGGCAAAATGACCGGTCTGCGGCAGAGCGATGCGAAACTCGACGCCCGCGCCCTCTTCGCGCAGCAGCACGGCTGAGTTGGCACCGTCAAACAGAAGGCTCTCCACCTGCCCGCGCCACACCGGATGACCCTGACTGGCCAGCGCATCGGCACCCAACGCAATGCTGGCCACCTCGGGGCGGACAAACGCGACGGCCGCCTGGCCCACACCGAGATCGCCCGCCGCCTGCGCCCGCAGCGAAAAACCACCTTCGCCCGCCAGCGTGACGACACCATCGCGCACCGCCGCAACGCGCCCGGGCAGACGGTTGTTGGCACCGACAAAGCCGGCCACGAATGGCGTCTGCGGCGTGTAGTAAAGCTGCTGCGGTGTGCCCATCTGCTCGAAGCGCCCCTGGTTCATGACCGCCACATGATCGGACATGACCAGCGCCTCGGACTGGTCGTGGGTGATGTAAACAAAGGTCGTGCCAAAGCTGGCCTGCAACTGCTTGAGCTCGATCTTCATGTGCTCGCGCAGCTTCAGGTCCAGCGCACCCAGTGGTTCATCGAGCAGCAGCAATGTGGGCTCGAGCACCAGGCTGCGGGCAATCGCCACGCGCTGCTTCTGTCCGCCCGAGAGTTGATCGATGCGCTTGTCCTGTGCACCGGCCAGGCTCACCCGCTCGAGCATCTCGCCCACGCGGCGCCGGATCTCGGTTCGGGCCACGCCGCGGCGCGCCAGCCCGTAGCCGACGTTCTCGCCCACGCTCATCATCGGAAACAGCGCCAGATGCTGAAACACCATGTTCACCGGGCGGCGATTGGGCAACACGCCGTGCATCGACCTGCCGCCGATGTGGATGTCCCCGGCGTCCGGACTCAGAAAACCGGCGATCATGCGCAACAGCGTGGTCTTGCCACAGCCCGAGGGGCCCAGGATGGAGAAGAAACTGCCGCGACCGACGCTGAAGCTCAGGTCATCCACGGCGCGAAACGCGCCGTAGTGCTTGGCCACGCGTATGACCTGCAGATCAGGCTGCGCCGCGATCGGTGCAGCCGCGTTTGGCGGCAACGCCGAACTGCCTAGTTGGCGGCCTTGATTCGATCGAGCACGCGGCCTTCGATCTCTTCAATGCCAGCCGGTACCGCGGGATACCACTTCACGTTCTTCAGTGCGGCTTCCGGGAAGCTGGCGGCAAACTGGGCCTTGAGCTTGGCATCGGCGAGCTGGTCAGCGCCCTTGGAGGCCGTGAAGTTGCCTGCCGAAGCGCCCACCCTGGCGGCGATTTCGGGACGCATGTTGAAGTTGATCCAGGCGTAGGCAGCGGCGTCGTTCTTGCCCTTGGCCGGCAGCGCGAAGGTATCGATCCAGCCCAGCGCGCCGGACTTGGGCGCAATAAACTGGATTTCTGGCTTCTCGTTGTTGAGCTTCCAGCCACCGGTGTCCCACATCATGGCGCCGACAATCTCGCCCGCGCGCATGCCGTTGAGCAATTGGTCCTTGTTGTCCCAAAAGAATTTCAGGTTGCCCTTGCAGGCGGTGACGGTCTTGCCAACCTCATCCATCAGCGCTGAATAGGCCTTGGCGTCGTTGTACAGGGCAAACGGATCCTTGCCGGCCGCAAAAGCAAAAGCCAGCAAGGTCGGACGCTTCAGGCGCACCGCTGTCTTGCCCTTGACGTCGGCACGACACAGGTCAGGGTAATCGGTCATCTTGGTCAGCTTGGTGTTGACCACCAGGCCGTCGGTGCCCCAGATGTGCGGCAGGCCGTAGACCTTGCCCGCGAGTGTGGTGTTCTTCTTGGTGGCCTCGAGCATCGAGGGAATGAACAATTCAGACTTGAGCTTGCTCAGGTCCATGGGCTTGTAGATGCCGAATTCCTTTTGAGGTCCGGTGATGCGGTCCTGCGACGGCTGGGCCAGATCAAATCCGGCACCACCGGTGGCGCGCAGCTTGGAGATCATTTCCTCATTGTTGGACAGGGTGATTTCGACCTTGTAGCCGCTTTCCTTTTCAAACTGGGCCACGACGTCGGCCGGGGCATAGTCGGCCCAGGTCAGCAGACGCAAGGTCTTGTCCTGGGCCAGTGCAGAACCGGCCAGACTGATGGCGAGCAGGCTCGCAGCAATCAGGGTATGTTGAGCTTTCATGCACATTTTCCTCAAGTGGGTACGATGGAGGTGACGGAGACTGCCGAGCGTAGCGCAGGCATATGACATTTTGAAGTCAATTCAACGACAGCAACATGGTAGTAACCCGGTATGACCATCTGGATCGACACGCACTGTCATCTCGACGCTGCAGAGTTTGGGGCCGAAGCTCAAGCAATACGGGCATTGGCTGCTACAAATAATGTAGCGCACTGTGTGCTGCCAGCGGTTCAGGTGGCGAACTTCGACAAGGTGCGGGAACTCGCCCACGCGCTCGGCGACAGCTACGCGCTGGGCATCCACCCGCTGTATGTGGCACGCGCCGGTGACCGCGATCTGGCACAGCTCGAGGCCGCTTTGCAGCGCCATCGCCACGACCCGCGTCTGGTCGCCGTGGGCGAGATCGGCCTGGACCATTTCGTGCCCGAACTTTCCCGCAGCCCGTTGCGCGAGCGGCAAGAGTTCTTTTACCTCGAACAGCTCAAGCTGGCGCGCGCTTTCGACCTGCCCGTGCTGCTGCACGTGCGTCGCTCCGCGGATGCGCTGCTCAGCGGTTTGCGCAAGACGGCCGGTGGACGCCCTTGGAACGGCGTGGCACACGCCTTCAATGGCAGCGAGGTACAGGCCAGGGCCTTCATTGCCCTGGGCCTGAAACTCGGCTTTGGTGGCGCACTGACCTTCCCGCGGGCCTTGCAGTTGCGTCGGCTTGCCGCCAAACTGCCATTGACATCAATCGTCCTCGAAACCGACGCCCCGGACATGCCGGCGCAATGGTTGTACGCCACGGCCGATCAGCGCGCCACCGGGATGCCCCAGGGTCGTAACCAACCCGCCGAATTGCCGCGCATTGGTGCCGAACTGGCTGCGCTGCGCGCCATGGACGTCCAGGAGTTGGCGCAGGCGAGTACCGACAACGCCATCGGCGCGCTGGCGCGGCTGCGCAAGCTGCTCGATGGATTGTAGATAATGCGTCATCTTGAAGAAGCGCGTCACTCACCTGCCGGAAGTCAATTTCTCTGACGAGGGCACGGTTCGCCACTTGCACCTGGGCACCGAGTGGATCCAGGGTTCGATGCGGATGCAGGCGCCGACGGCGCTGTTTCACGAATACACGCAGCGCATGATGGCCTGGCTGCTGTTTGTCGAACCGGGCACCGTGTCGCGGCGCCACGCAATGCAACTCGGGCTTGGCGCGGGCTCGTTGACCAAGTTCTGCCTGAAGGAATTGCGCATGCAGACCACGGTGATCGAAATCAATCCCAAGGTCCTCGCAGCTTGCCGGGGCTGGTTCAAGCTACCTGTCGAGCACCCGCGCCTTGAGGTACTGCTGGCCGACGCCGCCGAGGAAATCCGCGACAGCCGCTGGTGGGGCACGGTTGACGCATTGCAGGTTGATCTGTACGACCATGAAGCAGCCACGCCGGTGCTCGACAGCCTGCCGTTTTACGGCCACTGCCATCGCCTGCTGCGCGAGGACGGTTGCATGAGC
This sequence comes from Pseudomonadota bacterium, assembly GCA_021812315.1. Lineage (GTDB taxonomy): Bacteria > Pseudomonadota > Gammaproteobacteria > Burkholderiales > Burkholderiaceae_C > Rhodoferax. The sequence continues at coordinate 1,577 of JAKANU010000157.1, read as the reverse complement.
GTCAACCTGTTTGGCCGGGCCTCGAGCTTTGCCCGCAGCATTGAAAAGATTGTCGCGGCTTTTGGCAACCGCGCCGTCTGGGCGTTTCGGCCGACACGCGAAGGCAACACGGTGGTGCTGGCACAGCGCACACCGCTGCGGCCCAAGCGCGACGTGCTGGGCGCACGCGCGCTGGAGATAAGCACACGCTGGGATCTGCCAGCGGTCAAATGGCTGAGGGTCTTGCGGCCGATGCCCTCATGAGCCCGACCGAAGCACCGAAACCCAAGCCAGGCGCATATGTCGGCCTGCTGGACTGGCGTCGTCTGGTGACCTGGCTGCAAAGCGACGCGGTGATCAGCGCCGAAGAAGCGCAACGCATCACGGCACGCTGCGCCAAGGCCGAGAGCGTGCAACACCCGCTGGTGCGCCTGGCCAGCGTATCGGTGCGCCGCACCAGCGATGCCCGGGCACTCGACATCGAGGCACTCACCCAATGGCTGGCAACCCGCGCCGGGCTGGACTATTTGCGCATTGATCCACTCAAAGTCGATGTCAGCAAGGTAACCGAGACGATGAGTGCCGCTTATGCCGAACGTCACAAGATCCTGCCGGTGCAGATCACCGCAGGCGAACTGGTGGTCGCCAGCGCCGAACCGTTCGTCACCGACTGGGTCGGTGAGGTCGAGCGCCAGTCGCGGCGCGGCGTGCGCAGGGTGCTGGCCAGTCCGCAGGAAATCGCCCGTTACACAGCAGAGTTTTATGCGCTCGCGAAATCGGTCAAAGCGGCCAGCAAGGCCGGTGGCAGCAACAGCGGCGCGAGTTTCGAGCAACTTGTTGAACTGGGCAAGTCCAACAAGCAGATCGACGCCAACGATCAGAGCGTGGTGCAGGTGGTCGATTGGCTCTGGCAGTACGCGTTTGATCAGCGCGCCAGCGATATTCACCTCGAGCCGCGCCGCGAGCAGGGGGTGATCCGGTTTCGCATCGACGGTGTGCTGCACCCGGTCTACCAGATGCCGATGGGTGTGCTCGCAGCCATGACGGCACGCATCAAGTTGCTCGGGCGCATGGATGTGGTGGAACGGCGCCGACCACAGGACGGGCGCATCAAGACGCGCAATCCGCATGGGGACGAGGTTGAAATGCGGATTTCGACCCTGCCGACCGCCTTCGGCGAAAAAATGGTGATGCGAATCTTTGATCCGGAAACCACTGTCAAGGATCTCGATGCCCTCGGATTTTCCGCGCACAATGCCCAGCGCTGGGAGGCGCTGGTGCAGCAGCCGCACGGCATCATCCTGGTCACCGGACCGACCGGTTCGGGCAAGACCACCACGCTGTACTCGACACTCAAGCGTGTCGCCACCGAAGAGGTGAATGTAAACACGGTGGAAGATCCGATTGAAATGATCGAACCGGCCTTCAATCAGACCCAGGTGCAGCCGCAGCTCGATTTCGGCTTTCCCGAAGGTCTGCGCGCGCTGATGCGTCAGGACCCGGACATCATCATGGTCGGGGAAATCCGCGACCAGCAAACCGCAGTCATGGCGGTTCAGGCGGCCCTGACCGGACATCTGGTGTTCTCCACCCTGCAC
>JAKANU010000156.1 GCA_021812315.1 Pseudomonadota bacterium | reverse complement strand
CGTCGAAATCCGCCTTGGTCTGGCCGAAGGCGGGCAGGCTCAATACGCCGGCAGCCAATAGCGCGAGGGTAGTTACAGATACTTTCATCGTTGTCTCCAGTAAAAATAAGATAAAAATCAGCGACTGACTTGCCCCAGAAAGGCGCGCACGCGCGGACTTTCCTGGGCACCAAAAAAGATTTCCGGCGGCGCGTCCTGAGCCACCTGGCCCTGGTCGAGGAACAAAATCCGGTCCGCAACTTCCTGGGCAAAACCCATCTCATGCGTGACGATGATCATGGTCATGCCCGACTGGGCAAGCGTCTTCATCACGTCAAGCACTTCCTTGACCATCTCCGGATCCAGCGCCGACGTGGGCTCGTCGAACAGCATCACCTTCGGATTCATCGCCAGCGCGCGGGCAATGGCGACGCGTTGCTGCTGCCCGCCCGAGATGGCGAACGGGTACTTGTGGGCATGATCCTCCATTCCCACGCGCTTGAGCAACTCCATGGCGCGCTCGTTGGCCTGCGCGCGTGGGGTCTTGCGCACGCGCCGCGGCGCCAGCGCCACGTTGTCGAGCACCGTAAGGTGTGGAAACAGGTTGAACTGCTGGAACACCATGCCGAGCTCACGGCGCAGGGCGTCGAGATGCTTGAGATCATCATCAACCTCGATGCCGTCAACCACAATGCGCCCGGAGTCATGCCGTTCCAGGCGATTGAGCATGCGCAGCAGCGTGCTCTTGCCCGAGCCCGATGCGCCGATGATGGCGCTGACCTGACCAGCGTCGAAGTGGGTGCTGACGTCGCGCAGCACATGATGCGCGCCGAAGTGCTTGTTGACCCGCTCAATGGTGATCAAGGACTGAGTCTTGAGGTTCGGCGCAATCGACGCGGCGGCGTTCACGGCTGTCTCCCCTCGACGTCATAGCGGCGCTCGACCGCGTCGGAAATCTGCGTCATCACGGTGGTCAGCGTGAGATAGATCACCGCCGTCGTGATCAATGTGGGCAGAGGCTGGAAGGTCGCTGCCTGAATGCGGTTGCCGACATTGGTCAGTTCCACCACGCCGATCGCGTAAGCCAGCGAAGAGTCCTTGAGCAGCGCCACGGTGTTGTTGACCAGGGGCGGCAAGGCCACCTTGAAGGCTTGTGGAAACGTGACGTCGAGAAACGTATACCAACTCGACATGCCCAGCGAGCGCGAGGCTTCGATCTGACCCTTGGGCACGGCCAGCAAGCCGCTGCGAATGGCCTCGGCGTTGTAGGCACCCACGTTGAACGCTAGCGCCACACAGGCCGAAGTGAACTCATCGAAACGCAGCACCGGTACCAGGGTGGGCAGGGCGAAGCAGACAAACAGGATCTGCACCAACAGGGGCGTGCCTCGCATCACCCAAATGTACAAAGAGGCGAGCCACCGCAGTACCTTGATGCGCGACGTGCGGCCCAGAGCAGCGATCACACCGATAAATATTCCCGTCAGCCCGGCAATGAAGGTGAGCTCGACGGTGACCCTGGCACCATCCGCAAACGCCTGCGCGTTGTTGCCGATCGGCTCGGGTGCCAACGCCAACGGCAGGGCCAGCAGCCAGAGCAGCAGTATCAGCACCGTGCCGGCCACGGCCATGGTGGCACTGGAGCGCTGCTGACGGCTCCAGCGTTGCGGCCATGTCGGCAAAGCGAATCTCACCTGGTGGTCCAGCGAATGGCAAATGGGCGACTGAGCAAACTAGTGGCAGCGAACGTCTTCGTTGAAATATTTCTTCGACAGCGCGGCATAGCTACCGTCAGCCATCACTTCGGCCAGAGCCTTGTTCCAGCCCTGCACCAGGGAATGATTGCCCTTGGCCACCGCCGCTGCAATGCGTTCAATGAAGACGAAGTCACCGAGCTTCATGCCCGCACCCGGGTTCGAGGCGATGGCACCCACAGCCACAAACTTGTCCGTCACCCAGGCGTCGACACGCTTGGTCAGCAAGGCACCGCGCGCGTCCGTATCCTGCGGGAAATTCCTCACTTCCTTCACCCCGGTGAGTTTCTTCACGTTATCAAGGTAGGTGGTGCCGGTCTGCACTGAAACTGTCTTGCCGTTGAGATCGGCAGCCTTGCGGATGGCCGGGTCGAGGGAGACGATGGCCCCGCCAGAACAATAGTGTGGATCAGCAAAGGTGACCGCCTTGGCGCGTTCCTCGGTGATGCCATGCGAGGCGATCACCAGATCCCAACGATCCTGACGCAAACCCGTCAGCAGCGCGTCAAATCCCAGTGCCTTCCATTCAATCGTGACACCCATCTTCTTCGCCACCAGCTCGGCCAGTTCGACCTCGAATCCGCTGAGCTTGGCCCCCTGAAAATAATTGAATGGGGCAAATTGGCCCTCCGTGGCGATGTTGATCTTGCCGTCCTTTTTCACCTCTTCGAGGGTGCGAGCCTGGGCGCCCAGGGCCGCGGCAAGCAGCAGGCCCAGCAGGGCCCATCGTTTGAGTTGTTTCATCGTAGTCTCCTAGTTGTGCTTGGTTGAAAAGCATCTGATTGCAGAAATAAAACTGTGCATTATCGCTCGCCAAGTCACGCCACGGCGGAAATTTTCCGCATCAGCGTACTCTTGCCGAACAGGCTCTCGATCAAATCCACAGCAAGCTCGGCGGTCTGGTTGCGCACGTCCAGCGCCGGATTGAGTTCGACGACATCGAGCGATGCCAGGCGCGCAGTATCGGCGATCATTTCCATGCACAGTTGCGCTTCGCGGTAAGTTGGCCCGCCACGCACCGTCGTGCCGACGCCCGGAGCGATGTCAGGATCGAGAAAATCAACATCCAGGCTGACGTGCAGATGGGTGTTGGCGTCAACCAGTGCCAACGCCAGCTCCATCGCGTGGCGCATGCCCATTTCATCGATGTAACGCATGTCAAAAACCTCGATGCCCATATCGTGCACCCGGCGCTTTTCCCCGGCATCGACGCTGCGAATGCCAATCTGGCGAATATCCCTGGGCTGCAACACGGGCGCATGGCCGCCGATGTCTGTCAATTCCTCCGGTCCGTGTCCAAGCAGGCAAGCCACCGGCATGCCATGAATGTTGCCGCTCGGTGTAAGGGTCGCGGTATTGAAGTCGGCATGCGCATCAAACCACAGGACACGAAGCTTCCTGCCCTGGTCCCGGCAATGCCGGGCGACCGCACTGATCGAGCCGATCGCCAGGCTGTGGTCGCCGCCGAGCATGATCGGAAGGCGCCCGGCCTGCAACTGTGCGTACATCAACGCGTGCAAGGACTGATTCCATTGCGCGACTTCGCGCAAATGCCGAAACCCGTTGACGGCGGCGCCGCGCGGATTCGCCGGTCCGTCGAGATTGCCGCAATCGTTGACGGTCAGGCCCAGCCGCTCCAGGGCGTGGGTCAGACCCGCCACACGCAGCGCTGCCGGTCCCATGCGCGCGCCCGGCGTGCCTGCGCCGACATCGGTGGGTACACCAATCAAACTGACGACGCCAGCTTGCGGACTGACGGCAGTTGGGGAACTCATGCTGCCAGAGACAGATCTTTGAACGCCGGACGAACCAGGCTGAACAAGTCCTTGGGCTGGGTCAACTCGGGAATCAGTGAGAGCGGGCGCCCTACGCCAAGTTCGCGGGCTGCATCGTCCATATAGCGCAAAGCTGAGTAATCCTCCAGCGCAAAGCCCACCGAATCAAACAGCGTGACCTGACTGGGCGCGATCCGCCCGGGCGCACGGCCAGCGAGCACCTGCCAGAGTTCGGTCACCGGAAAATCACCGGGCATCTGTTGCAGATCACCCTCGATGCGGGTTTGCGGTTCATACTCGACAAACACCGATGCACCGCGCAAGACGTCGGCGTGCAGTTCGGTCTTGCCCGGGCAGTCGCCCCCGACACCATTGATGTGCATGCCGGGCTGAATCAGTCCCGGGGTCAAAATGGTGGCATGGGTCTTGTCGGCGGTCACGGTGGTAACTATATCGGAGCCGCGCACGGCGTGGGCCACACTTTGGCAAACGATCAAACGCAGTGGCGTGTGGCGCAGGTTGCGCACCAGTTTGGCGGTCGCGCTACGGTCGGTGTCGAACAGGCGAAGTTCCTCGATGCCCAGCAAATGATGAAATGCCAAGGCCTGAAACTCGCTCTGTGCGCCATTGCCAATCAGCGCCATGCACCGGCTAGCGGCCCGGGCCAGGGCGCGCGCCGCGACCGCTGACATGGCTGCGGTACGCAGTGCCGTCGTCAAAGTCAACTCGCTGAGCAGATGCGGCACGCCGGTATCCACATCGGCCAACACGCCAAAGGCCATCACGGTGGGCAGGCCAAGCAGTGTGTTTTTTGGATGTCCGTTGACATACTTGAAAGCGTAGGTCTTGGCGTCGGAAATCGGCATCAACTCGATAACGCCACCCGCGGAGTGGCTGGCAACCCGAGCACACTTGTCAAAGTCGCTCCAGCGCAGGAAGTCGGCTTCAATGTAATCGGCCATGCCCCGCAAGACCTGCGCCAAGCCCATTTTGGCGACGATTTCGGCCACGTCGTGGGCGCTGAGGAATTGGGTCCGGACGGAATTGGGGCGTTTCATGAGCGAGCACCTTGATGAGTTAAGGTGAGTGTCGCAAGCGCCTTCGATAATGTAAATCGGCAATAATGTATACTTTTTGCCAAATATTTGTCATTTCGACAGTAATGATTGACAATATGCCTATATGGATTTGACGGATCAGCAATTGTTGTCGCTGTTGCGCAAAGACGCCCGAACCAGCGTCGCGACCTTGGCGCACAAGCTCGGCGTGTCGCGCGGCACCGTGACCAACCGCGTGACCAAGCTCGAAGACGCCGGCATCATCGTCGGCTACACCGTGAAGCTCCGACCCGATGCCCAGCCGGCTGAAATCGGCGCCTGGATGAGCATTGCCGTGGAGGGCAACGAAACGCGTTCCGTGATCGCCAGTCTGCTGGGCGAGCCCGGCGTGGCGAGCCTGCACGACACCAACGGGCGCTGGGATCTGCTGGCGGAGTTGCGCGCCACCAGTCTGGCAGAGTTGTCGAAAATACTCGAACGCATCCGCCTGGTACGCTCGATCAGCAGCACCGAGACCAGCATCCACCTGCAAACCTACCGATAGCCATGAGTCACGCCCCGCCCGAGCTCGACCGCATCGACCTGAAAATTCTGCACTGTCTGCAGCAAGATGGACGCATTTCCAATCTCAAGCTGGCCGACGCCGTAGCGTTGTCACCCACGGCCGTGCTGGCGCGCGTGCAAAAGCTCACGCGCGAGGCCTACATCCTGGGCTATGAAGCGCGCCTCAATCCGCTCAAGCTTGGCGCCGGCCTGATGGTATTTGTCGAGGTTCTGCTCGACCGCACGACGCCCAACGTCTTTGACGCTTTCAAGGCAGCGGTACAGGTCCGCAGCGAAATCATGGAATGCCACATGGTGGCCGGAGGCTTCGATTACCTGCTCAAGACGCGCATGGCCGACATGGAGGCGTATCGACAGTTTGCCGGCACCGTGCTGTGGCAGCTGCCAGGCGTGCGCGAAACCCGCACCTATGCGGTGATGGAAGAAGTCAAGAACTCGACGCAGTTGGCGTTGCGATGAACCCGCCGGATCGGCAATCGGGCGACCCCCTCAGGCTCTGGCACCAAAGATGGCACTGCCGACACGCACCAGGGTACTGCCACACTCAATGGCCGCCTCCAGATCAGCGCTCATGCCCATGGACAAGGTATCGAGTTCCAGACCCGCCTGTTTCAACGACTCAAATACTTCCCTGATGCCCGTAAACAAAGCGCAAGCCGCTACGAAATCAATAGCTGGATCGGGGATGCCCATGATCCCTCGCAGGCGCAGGCCAGGCAAGCCTGCGACCTGCCGGGCCAGCTGCAGCGCCTCGGACGGCGTGACGCCGGACTTCGTCGCGGCGCCATCGATGTTGAGCTGAATGCACACTTGCAGCGGGGGCAAATGCGCCGGGCGCTGCTCGCTCAGGCGCTGTGCGATCTTGAACCGGTCCAGCGTATGCGCCCAGTCAAAATGTTCGGCCACCAGCCGCGTCTTGTTGCTCTGAATCGGGCCGATGCAATGCCATTGCACGGGCAGCCCCTGGAGTAGGCGGATCTTCGGCACCGCCTCCTGCAGATAACTTTCACCAAACGCACACTGACCCACGCCAAAGGCCTGGCGCACGGCCTCGACGCCAAAGGTCTTGGAAACCGCCAGCAACTGCACACTCTCGGGACTGCGCCCGCTGCGGCGGCAGGCCGCCGCGATGCGCCCGCGGACGGTTTGGATGTTGGCCTCAATCGTGGTCATAATTACCCCAAGCGTAACAAATGACAAGAGGACTTTGTGGACATCACCCAACTGCTGGCCTTCAGCGTCAAGAACAATGCCTCGGACCTGCATCTTTCCTCGGGTCTGCCACCGATGATCCGTGTGCATGGCGATGTGCGGCGCATCAATGTCGAAGCGCTCGAGCACAAGCAGGTGCACACAATGGTGTACGACATCATGAACGACACCCAGCGCAAGACCTACGAGGAGTTCCTGGAGATCGACTTTTCATTCGAGATTGAAGGCCTGGCACGGTTTCGCGTCAATGCGTTCAACCACCAACGCGGTGCCGGAGCGGTGTTTCGCACCATCCCGAGCAAGATCCTGACCCTTGAACAACTCAACGCGCCGAAGATCTTCGCCGATCTGGCCCTCAAGCCACGCGGCATGGTGCTGGTGACAGGCCCCACCGGATCAGGCAAGTCAACGACGCTGGCGGCCATGGTCAACTATCTCAATGAAAACGAGTTTGGCCACATTCTGACGGTGGAAGACCCGATCGAGTTTGTGCACGAATCGAAGAAGTGTCTGGTGAACCAGCGCGAGGTCGGGCCGCACACGCTGAGTTTCGCCGCCGCCCTGCGCTCGGCCATGCGCGAGGACCCGGACGCGATTCTGGTCGGCGAAATGC
>JAKANU010000155.1 GCA_021812315.1 Pseudomonadota bacterium | reverse complement strand
GATCTCCTTGGTCCTGGCGAGCAGATCGGTGGCCATTTGCTCCACCGCACGCCAGTCGGGCTCCACCGCAGCGATCACCGTGTCGCCAAACTGCTGCTCAGGCTTGCCAGCTACCGCCTGCGAGAGCGCCAGAAAATCATTGTCATACTCGCAGTCAGGACCGCATGGGGATTGCGAATCAACCGCTTGCGCGAGGTGGAGAAAGTCAATCACAAATGTTTCCCTGCAAAGCCTTCAATAGCGTTCCCAAACCACATTCGCAGTTTGCAAATACCTAGCTGCCCTATTCTTTCGCTGCATTACACAGCAAAGCCGGGTTGTCTGGCAAGTGCATTCTGCAGGCTCGTAGGGACTTCCTTGGTCACGCTAACAGGCCATCGGCTGTACCGTGCGCAAGTCGTCGTCCCCCTCGATGCCCTCCCAACGTAGACAGCGCATCAGGATGGCGCTGAAATTGTCGTGTCCAACAGGCATGCGGGAGTGAACGGCAGCGATAAGCTGATCTCTCCAGACTTGGACCGTTGCACTGTTTGAGTGCATTTGCCCAAGCAGCGCGTCTTCAAGGAGTTCCCAAACACCATCGCTGCACAGCAGGGCCCCGTCACCGGGCTGAAGTTGCACTGGCGATTCGCTCAAGCATGGTGGCACCGCTTCGTCATTGGCGCCCAGCGAGGCGTAGAGCACGTTTCTCTTGGGGTGTTGCCGCAATTTCTCAACCGGGTACAACCCGGCGTCCACAAATCGCTGCACCAGACTGTGGTCGTAGGACTGCGCCATGACCCGATCTCCACGAAAGACATAGCAGCGTGAATCCCCAAGATTTCCCAACAAAACCTCGCCGCGTCGATAGTCGGCCAGCAGCGCGACAAAGGTGGAGGCCATCCGTGATAGCCTGGCTTCGCTGGTTTGCTTTGCTCGCACCGCTTGGTCGGCCCGTTGTATGCATCGGCGCAGCGTGTCGTTTGAAAACGCTGGCATACGAAAAAACTCGGCCCGCGCCGCATCCAGTGCGGTCTTGGCAGCGACATCGCCGCCCCCTTGCCCCCCCGCTCCGTCGGCGAGCATCAGCAGACGTATGGCCCCAAAGGCCTCGCACTCCGCAACGGCGTCCTCGTTGTAGTCGCGACCTCCATCGCACGAAAAACTGGCGACGTCGAGGCGCAGAGCGCCCCTGAGCTTCACCGAGTACTCCCGCGCTGTGCCGGTTGCGCCTTCATGCGCGCCGTCTCGCGTTCGTACGCGTTCACGAACGCGCGACCGAAGATGCTCTGAAAATCGTCCTCCGCCTCGCGCCTGATCTGTGCGTAGCGCTCGAGATACATGTCCCACAACTTGGTCTTTCGGACCGAAGGCAACAAACTCTCCAGCACCGACCCTCCCGCAAGCTTCTCGCCAAGAACAGACGGATCAAATTTGCCTAGAACCTCTGCCAGGGCGGCTCTGGTGCCTGCGATCACTCCAACCTCATGGGCGCGAAGGTCATCAAAAGCATCCCTCATGGCCTCGTCGGCCCGCATGAAGCCAGGCATCCTCATTCCAAGAAGCTGTTGCAATGCGGCATCGGCGTTGGGCAAGAACTTGAGTGGGTTATTGGCGTTGGCAGAAATGATCGTCACACTGGCCTGGACTTCGAGCTTGGTGGCGGCCCTGGCCGCTAGCATATCAATCGCGCCAGCCGTGGCACTGCGCAGCAAGCTACCCACAAGCGCCATGACCTCGGGCGTCAGGCCATTGGGCAGCACATTGGCTGACAGGTTGGCACCGTTGAGAAAGGCCTCGGTCAAAGCCCCCAATGACTCATTGCCCGCAGGCCCCACTGCCGCCGCCAACCCATTCGGTGTGGGCAAGTGCGCTGCTGAGGCGGAGGTGGGCTCGACTCGTTGCAGGGCACGAGGCGGTTGATAGGCTCCCGCGACTTCGGGCCGATCGTCACGCACCGGTTGCCGACTGCTGGCCGCTGACGAGCCGGCATCCCCGAACAGTGCCAGCGGATCACTTCCAACCGGAGAACCAAGAAGCGAGTCCGCAGCAGACGACCATACCACCGGACCCGCCGAACCTGGAGACAGAACATCCATGGGCGACGTGCCCACGCCCGCAAACAATGAATCGATCGAAGGTTCGCCCTGGCTTATCAGAGGGGCTGCAGGTTCGGCCTTACCGCCAAGCAGCGAGGCGAGTGGATCCGGGCTGTTGCGGTCAACGCCCGAGGGTAATTCAAACGGATTGAAGTCGGACGGCAAACTAGGCGAAGACGTCGATCTCGGGTACCCTTTGACAAGCCCTTGTTGCCGGTCGGGCGCGACGCCGGCACCAAACCCCAACGCTGCCAGCGGGTCGCTGGTTGGCCCCAGGCTCTGGGACAGACCCGCGTCGGCGCGCCGAGGCTCGCCGACCGGCGGTGCGCCAAATTCGTGCAGTGCCGCGGCTCGTGGTTCTTGCGCGGGAGCCCCCCCGATGCCCGCCAGGAGGCTGGCGAAGGGGTCCTCTGCGGCGCTCGCGGGGACACTGTGCACCAAACTGTCCGGCCCCGACGTTTCCGCCGTCTGCCTCATCGGCACTCTGGTCTGAGTTTGCAACAGGACATCCATCGCCGGGTTTGATGCAACCTTCAGAACGTAAGGCCCGATTTCCAATGTGTCTCCCAAGGACAGTGCCATCGCCTGACCCCCATCGAGGGGTGCATCACCAACGCATAATTGGAGTGACGTGCTCGCATTGGTAATGGTCGGCACCCCGGCCGGGAAAGTGATCGTGGCATGCAATCGCGAAACACGCCGATGTACGTCTTCCAGCACCAGGGTGCTACCTTCATCCCGACCAATAGTTCCGCCATCGCCCGCAAAGCGGCAACTGCGAGGTACAGCCAACGGCACCGCGTCGAAGGTCAACACGTCAAGCACGATTTCGGGCATGGGCTCAACTTTTCCAAATGGGTCGGGTAATTGCGGATGCTAGCGCAGGACATTCTTGCGCGCCCTGTCGTACTGCGGGCCCCAAACCGGATGTCCGCGCTCAGCCGGCGCCAGCTCAAATTTTTGGTCCAAACGGAAAGCGTGCTCGAAGGTTCGACGACATGCCGTCAGGGCTCTGCTCAGGCATTGCGAAAAGGCCAGCGTCTTCATCGCCAGCACGCGTTCCGCAGGAGCCAACGCACTGTCGGTCGTCAGAGGGGTAAGCTGTCGCATTGCCAACGCATATTCGCCCCGCTCGTACGTGGCCAACGCCACCGTTAGCGCCTTCTCGGAGGGCGAGGGCTCGGGGGGAACTACCGGCTGTGCGACCGGGGGCGGCGCGATCGGCTTCACGGCACCCTGGTCCGTTGACTCCACCGGACCCGCCGGGGCGGCCACCACCGGTGCCTTCTGGACCGCGGCACCGTCAGCGGCCGGAGGTGGTGTTTCACAACCACTTAACAGTACTGCGCCGGCCAATGAAAGAGTGACAATTTTGATGTTGTACTTCATAGGGTTGGTGTGGGTTGGGATGCTTGGAGACTGACCTACTTTGTGAATGAATGTCGCACGACGATCGTCTTTCCGGGGATCACATCGACCGAACGTTTGACCGTCGACAAGGCCGGATTTCTGAGTTCTATTTCATGCGCGCCCGAAGCCAGCTTGATTGTCATGACGGGCGGCACGGTACCCTTTTGCTCGCCGTCAACGAACACCGTTGCCCATCCGTTCTTCAGTTCAAACCTGACTGAGCCGGTCGGCGCGGAGTCGGACTCACCAGACCCCGGCCCGGCCAAGGGGATTGAAGCGCTTCGGGCATCTGGTGGCACCTCCGCCGGCACAGGGCCGGTCGCTGCCGAATCCGGCGTCGCTGGCGGGCTGACCTTGATTGCCGCTGTCGATTCTTCCAGGGATGGGGGACTTGCCTGCGCCTGCGCGGTCGCCCCTGCTGTGGCCTTGACTTCGGCGCCAGGACCTTGCGTCGGAATTGCCCCAGCGCCCGCTAGTGCAGGTGCGCGCTCTGTCATGCGCCCGTAGAGAAATAGCGCCAACACCGACAGCACCATCACGCCAAGCGCGATTACGGCAATTCGAATTACCCGTGCGTTGCCGATTGAACTGGCCTTTGCCGTAGGGGCCTGCTGGTTCATCGGCGAAACGTCTGCCGGAGCAGCAACCGGTGGAGTAACACTGGAAGTCTGCGGCTTCCTGGACACGGTTGCCAGCGGGTCGACATCCGGCACCCGTCCCTGCCTCGACGCGCCGTGCGTAGGAACTGGCGCTTGAGCCCGGCTGGTCACGGTGGACAGAGGATCGAATTGCGTCGCTAACGAAGGTGCCGCGGGGCGCGTCTCCGCGCGTGGAATGAGAACATTGGTGGCAAGGGTCGCGGCATCGCCGTCGCGTTCAGACTTCAAAATCACTGTTGCCGGATAGGGCTCCGGACTACTCACCGGCGGTGCCGGCGAGTGAACTACCGTCGATGCGCCCGGGGTCGTGACCCAGCCAAGGGCGGTGCGCAGCTCATCAACACTTTGATAGCGGTTGACTGGCAAGACTGCCAGACACTTCATCACCACATCACAGAGTCTGGTAGAAAAATGACCCCGTGCCAGCTCCGATACCGGCCTCAATGGATCAGTCATCATGCGCGAAATCGCCTGCACGGGCACTTTACCGGTCATCACGTGATACAGCAGGCCCCCTATGGCATATATATCGGTCCAGGATCCTTGCTGCATCGAACCGTCATCGTAGTACTGCTCTATCGGGGCATATCCGGGTTTGAGGACTACCGTTAGGGCCTGCGTCATGCCTCCAATGATGCGCCGCGCTGCACCAAAATCCATGAGGACCGAGCGCCCGTTGGGCAAAACAAGAATGTTGTCTGGCGCGATGTCGCGGTGATAACATCTCTCCAGATGGAGTTCACGCAAAGCGAGCAAAATCGGGTCCAGCGTCTCGCATAGCCATTGTTCCGTTACGATTTGCGGTGTCGTGCGCAACAATTGGCGCAAGGTTACCCCACGGTAATACCGCATTGCCATGTAGGCTGTTCCATTGCCTTCCCAGAAGCGAAACACCTCCACCAATCCGGGATGGGAGAACTTGGCCAACATCTTGGCTTCGTTAATGAAACTGGAAAGACCCGCCGCAAACGTCTTTCGATGCTCCTCTGACTTGACCTCAACAAGCCCCTCGCTGGTGCGGCAGGAAAACGCTGACGGCAAGTATTCTTTTACAGCAACAATGCGGTCCAAGCTTGAATCGTGAGCGCTGTAAACAATGCCGAACCCGCCTTCGCCAACAACGCCTGTAATCTCAAACTCACCGAGCCGCGCTCCCACTGGCAGGGCCGAGGATGCTGTGGGAGATGGGAATGTCGATGTGGTCATGGCATATCGGTGACGATTTTTACCTGCAACAGGATCCCTACTTAAACACGTGAGAAATGGACAGTGGTACCTCGGCGCTGACTTCGATGGTCTGCGTCAGCGCCTTCGCGTCAGGCTTGGCGATTTCAATCTTGTGACTCCCCACGGGAAGTTCAATCTGCCTCAGCCGGTTGGGCGAAGAGATGCCGCGAGTGACACCGTCAATGACAACAGTACCCCACGGTTTGATGTCAAGGTTTAGCACGCCGGTAGCTGCGACCGCAGCCGGCATCGCCGGTCGATCCGGCTGAATTGTCTGCGCCGGACGCTGCGCGCTTGCTGGCAGGTCCATGATGCGCGCCGCCGGGGCGGGACTAGCCGCCGCCACTGCCGGCGGCTTTGAGATCTGGTTCGGCACCCGGGGCTCCGAAGATTGCAAAAATCCGTAGACCACCAGCCCAACAGCTCCCGCACCAGCGATGGCCAGTCCAATGCGACGGCCTGGCAGCCCGGCCTTCGCTTCGGGCGGGTAGACCGGACTCTGGGCCGCACCGAGAATTTCATCTTCCTTGGGCGCTGAACTTGGCTGCGGACCTGCCACAGGCAAAGCCGGAGTGCTCGTCGCCCGTTCATCGGTCGCAGTCGCCGTCTTGGGCAAGGTAACAACTGGAGTCAACTGTGCAGTCTTCCACCCCAACATTTCGCTAAATTCCTGAACGGTCTGCAAACGGTCTTCAACCCGCACCGCCATCGCTTTGGCGACGGCCTGCGAAAAAATCGAAGAAAAGGCGTTCTGCGTGACTTCATTAACGCTCTGCAGGGGGTCCGAGAGCAGACGCGAAACGGCTTGCAACGGCGCCTTGCCGGTGGCCAAGTGATATAGCACACCACCCAGAGCGTACACATCGGTCCACGGACCCTGCTTCATCGTTCCGTCGTCGACATATTGTTCCACCGGGGCATATCCGGGCTTGAGAATCGTCGTCAACGCCTGGGTGCCGTCTCCAATGATACGGCGAGCCGAACCAAAATCCAGCAGCACCGGGCGCCCGTCCGACAGCATGATATTGTCCGGCGCGATGTCGCGGTGGTACACCTGCTCGCGGTGCAGCATCTCAAGCGTGTCAAAGATCGGTGCCATGATTTGGGCGATCGACTCTTCGTCAAACTTTTGCTCGCCGCGGGACAAACGCTGGCGCAACGTCTCCCCCGCGTAATACCTCATGGCCATATAGGCCGTCCCGTTACCTTCCCAGAAACGGTACACCTCGACCAGCGCGGGGTGTGCAAATTTGGCCAGTAGTTTTGCCTCATTGATGAAGCTGCGCAATCCGGCTTGGTAAGTTGCCACGTGGGCTTCGGTCCTGACGGCAACCCGAACCCCGTCGACGCGTCCTGCAAATGCGGCCGGCATAAATTCTTTAAGCGCCACCACACGGTCCAGACTGGTATCGCGCGCAAGGTAAACAATGCCGAACCCGCCTTCACCGACCAAACCAATGATCTCGAAATCGGCAACCACCGTTCCCGTGGGCAAGCAACTTGCATGGGTAGCCAACAGTGTGGAGGATGGACCGGACACAACAAACCTCAAGTTATGCGTTGACCAAAACGTACGCGCAACGACCCAGAGGGACACGCCCGGGATCAGC
>JAKANU010000154.1 GCA_021812315.1 Pseudomonadota bacterium | reverse complement strand
ATCGACCAAAAAAAACGGGCGGTAGTTACCCGCCCGTTTGGTCGTGAATTTTGGATTATACCCGCAAGCGGCGCGCCAAACCCTCTCAGCTATTGCGGCACGGTACCAGCCTGGATCAGGTACATCCTGTCTGGATGAAGATACTTGCGGATGGCGGCGTTGACCTGTTCGGGCGTCAGCGCATTGATCTTGATGGGAAAGTCGTCCAGCCACTCAACACCATAGCCTCGGTTGACTGCCGCAAGCAGCGCCTGTGCCATGCCCTGGGTGGTGGCCAGGTCAACCTTGAAAGCCCCGATCATGTTGCTCTTGCGCGCCTCAAGCTCTGCCGGCATGACACCGCCATCGTGCCACAGGTCGAGCTGCCGACGTGTCGATTTCACGCCCTTGTCGAGCATGGCCGGCGCAAACGAAGCCGCGATCTTCCAGTCCCCGGGCCCGAAACTGTCGTTGCCCATGCGTGCGCCAACGTCATAGGTCAAACCTTCCCTGTCGCGCACGTTGGCCATCAAGCGTCCGGTAAAGCCGCTGCCAAGAATTGCCGTGGCCACGCGCAGTGCCTGATAGTCCGGATCGCTATAGCGCAGCCCGCTGGGCTGACCCAGGATCACCGACACGCTGGTCTTTTCGGGCATGACAATATCTTGAGTCGAGGCAGCCTGCGCAGGTGCCACCGCTACGGCCTGGGGCAGCTTGGCCCCGCCGATCCAACCCGAAAACGACTCCTTGATCTGAGCTTGCACCCGATCAAGATCAAGGTCGCCCACGAGTACCAGGGTCATGTGTTGCGGACCGTAGTTGGCCTTGTGGAATTCAATCACGTCGCGCAACTGCGCCGCTTCGATCGAGCGCAGCAATTCCTCGGGCGGTGGATTTCGGTTCGGGTGACCAGGTGGATACACGGCACGCGTGAATGCGTCCGCGGCACGAAAATCAGTACTCTCCAGACTGCGTCTGAGAGTGCCTGCGTACTGCTTTTGCGCTTTGGCAAACTCTTCGGGCGAAAAGGCCGGCTGGCGCAACTGTTCGGCCAGCAAGCCGAAGACCAGCGCCGTGTCCTTCTTCAGCGACTTGGCGGCAATCTCAAGCATGTCGGTACCGACCCCGAAATGGATACTCGCACCAACCGCCTCGAGTTTCTCGGCAATCGAGAACTTGTCCTGCTTCCGGGTGCCCTGGTCGAGCAACATCGCCGTCAACACAGGAATCGCCGGATTGCCCGTAGCAGCCAGGGCACGCCCGGCGGGCAAGCTGGCACGTACGGTGACGACGTCCTTGACCTCGCTCGGATAGGCGATGACATCGATGTCGGCTATCCGATGGCGCCAGACCGTGGGAGCAATCCTGGTGCCAGCAACGGTCGCAGCGACCGCCGAACCAGGCTGCCCCACATTCGCCGGATCTGCCTCCACACCATCACCGGCCCGGTAGTAGTTGGGTCCGGGGACCGACGGGGCCCTGGCAGGCGCCTTCGGCCCGGCCGCCGTGCCAGCCGGCGCCGTGGGGACAAACCAGCCCGTCGTGCTTTGATCTTCATTCAGATAAAGATTCGCAACACGCTGAATGTCGGCCGGCGTTACGGATTTCATTGCCTCATCGAGCGAGTAGAACAAGGTCCAATCCCCGGCAGCGATGCATTCGTTGAGATTGCCGGCAACGGCAAACGAGCCGTCGCGCTTGAACGCGGCATCCGCCAGAGCCTTGGCCTTGGCCGCCTGCAGTTCGGCGGGCGAGACACCGTTCTTCTTGAGTGCCTCGATTTCCTGCAGCATTGCCCGCTCGACTTGGTCATGAGTCGCCCCGGGCGCGAGCGGAGCAAAGATGATGTGCAGCGAAGGGTCGTGATTGAATCCGGCGTCGGCCTCGACACCGGTTGACAGATTCTTGTCAGTGATCGCCTTGTACATCCGACTGTTCTTGCCATCGGTCAAAATGGCACTGAGCAGGGTAATGGCCGCGTAATCAGGATGGGTGGCGGCAGTGATCTTGTGCGCGATCGCCACCATGCCCAGCTGACCGGCGCGTTTCACGCTGACCCGGCGCGGCCCGCTCTGTCTGGGTTCCTCCGTATAGACCACGGGAATCGGTGCGGGCGAGCGCGGATAAACCCCAAACGACTTTCTGACCAGCGCCAGCGCGTCCTCGACACGGAAGTCGCCGATGATGGAAACCGTTGCGTTGTTGGGCCAGTAATAGGTGTCGTAAAACTCGCGCAACTTGGTGATCGGCACCTTTTCGATATCGCTGCGATTGCCGATCGTGCTGTGGTGGTAGGGGTGCGCTACAAAAGCGGCCTGATAGATCTCCTTGTACAGGGCCTGGATCGGCGAATTTTCGCCGCGCTCGAATTCGTTGCGCACCACGGTCATCTCCAGGCGCCGATCTTCCTCACGCAGCAACAGGTGGCGCATGCGGTCGGCCTCCATGTCCATCGCCATCGCCAGATGCTCACTGCCGATATTCTCGTAATAGTTGGTCCGGTCCAGCCAGGTCGTGGCGTTGTAACGCGCGCCTGTGCGCTCCAGCAACTGGTCGACGTTGTTGCCTTTGCTGCGATCGCGCTCCGAGGTGCCTTTGAACATCAGATGCTCAAGCAGATGCGTGGCACCGGTGGTTCCCGTGACTTCGTTCTTCGAGCCAACCCGATAGGTCACCATGAAAGTCAGGGTCGGACTGGAATGCTCGGGCATCAGGAGAACCTGCAATCCGTTGCTCGAGAGTGTGTACTCGTCTATGCTGCCGACGCTCCTGACGTACGAAAAGCCGTCCACAGCCTTGGGCGCCGCGTGCAGACCCAAGGCGGCGACCATCAGGCTCAGGCAGGCAATGCTTCGTTTCATGATTTCACCAAAAACACAAAAGTGCGACCATAGCACAGAGCGTCGCGCGTGCGACAATCTGCCCGCTGCAGCCCTCAAGCTAACATCGACTCACTTGTGAACTGGAGAGGATTCAATGGGATTTCTGAAGGGAAAAAGAATACTGGTCACGGGGGTATTGTCCAAGCGCTCGATTGCCTACGGCATCGCCCAGGCCTGCCACAACCAGGGCGCAGAACTCGCATTCAGCTATGTCGGTGAACGTTTCAAGGAGCGCATCACCGAGTTCGCGGCTGACTTCGGGTCGTCGCTGGTCTTTGACTGCGACGTCAGCGACGATGTGCAAATCAGCGCGCTTTTTGCCAACCTTTCCAGGGCATGGCCGAAGTTTGACGGTTTCGTGCACAGCATCGGGTACGCGCCGCGCGAAGCCATCGCCGGCAACTTTCTCGACGGTCTAAGCCGGGAAAACTTCAGAATTGCCCATGACATCAGCGCCTACAGTTTCCCAGCGATGGCCAAGGCAGCCCTGCCCTATCTCAATGGCAATGCATCCCTGCTGACCCTCACCTACCTCGGTGGCGTGCGGGTGGTGCCAAGTTACAACACCATGGGCCTGGCCAAGGCCTCGCTGGAGTCGTCGGTTCGCTATCTCGCCGACGCCGTCGGTCCCCGAGGCATCCGGGTCAACGGCCTGAGTGCTGGCGCCATCAAGACGCTGGCGGCCAGCGGCATCAAGGACTTTGGTCGCCTGCTCTCGATATCAGCGAATGCCTCGCCCCTGAAACGCAACGTGACAATTGAAGAAGTGGGCAATGTAGCGGCCTTCTTGCTCAGCGACCTCGCCTCGGGCATGACCGGCCAAATTTCGTACGTCGATTGCGGCGTGAGCCAAACCGCAGTGGCGGTCGTCGAAACCTCTGCGTCAGATACCAATCCAGGCTCTGGCCATTGAATTCAGTGCGCGACCAGCTATCGATTGCATAGCAAAGCCGGTTAATCGCAAACACAGTCCGCGTAGTAGCGCTTCTGTCCATCGGGAGCCTCAACTTCGACCAGACCGTGAATGTCGGTCTCAAAGCCCGGGCACTGGGCGTTGAATTCCCGTGAAAACTTCAGGTATTCGACGATCTTCTTGTTGAACACCTCCCCGGGAATCAGCAACGGGATGCCCGGCGGGTATGGCGTGACCAGCCCGACCGTGATTCTGCCTTCGAGCTGATCAATTTCCACCCGCTCGGTCTTGCGCAGCGCAATGTGGGCGTAGGCGTCGCTTGGTTTCATGGTTGGCGTCAGGTCGCTCAGATACATGTCGGTGGTCAGCCGCGCAATATCGTACTTGGCGTACAACTGATGAATGTGTTGGCACAAGTCGGCCAGTCCCATGGACTCATAGCGCGGGTATTTTTGACAGAATTCCGGCAGAATGCGCCACATCGGCTGATTCTTGGCGTAATCATCCTTGAACTGCTGCAACGCGGTGAGCATGCTGTTCCAGCGACCCTTGGTGATGCCGATCGTGAACATGATGAAGAAGCTGTACAGGCCGGTCTTTTCAACCACCACACCATGCTCGGCAAGAAACTTGGTCACGACGCTCGCGGGAATGCCGGTTCTGGCAAATTTGCCATTCAGGTCCATCCCCGGGGTGACAATCGTCGACTTGATCGGATCGAGCATGTTAAAGCCCGCCGCCATCTTGCCAAAGCCGTGCCAATTGACACCGGCCTTGGCATTGAGCGACTCGCCCTTGATGATCCAGTTGTCAGCGCGGCCGATGCCTTCCTCGACCAGCTTGTCCGGCCCCCACACCTTGAACCACCAGTCGTCGCCGTACTCCTCGTCGACCTTGCGCATGGCGCGGCGAAAATCCAGCGCCTCGGCGATGCTTTCCTCGACCAGCGCGGTGCCGCCGGGCGGCTCCATCATGGCGGCGGCAACGTCGCAGCTTGCAATGACGCTGTACTGCGGACTGGTGCTGGTGTGCATCAGGTAGGCGTCATTGAACAGGTGCTTGTCGAGTTTCACCGTTTGTGAATCCTGCACCAGGACGTGGCTGGCCTGGCTGATGCCCGCCAGCAGTTTGTGCAGGGACTGCGTGGCGTAGACCATGGCCTGTCTGGGCCGCGTGCGCTTCTTGCCCATGGCATGGTAAGACCCATAGAACGGATGAAACGCCGCATGCGGCAACCACGCCTCGTCAAAATGAATGTTTTCGACGTAACCATCCAGCATGCTCTTGACGGTTTCAGTGTTGTAGAGCACACCGTCGTAGGTCGACTGCGTCAGGGTCAGCACGCGTGGCTTGATCTGCTCGATATTGATCGCCGGCAAATGCTGGCGCACCAGCGGACTGGCGGCGATCTTGGCACGGATCGAGGCGGGCTCAAACTCGCTCTTGGGTATCGGGCCGATGATGCCAAAGTGATTGCGCGTGGGTTTGAGGAATACCGGAATCGCGCCGGTCATGATGATCGCGTGCAGAATCGACACGTGGCAGTTGCGGTCGACAACCACGATGTCATTGGGCGCCACCGTATGGTGCCACACCATCTTGTTGCTGGTGCTGGTGCCGTTGGTGACAAAGAAACAATGATCAGCATTGAAGATGCGCGCTGCGTTGCGCTCGCTCTTGCCTATGGCCCCATCGTGATCGAGCAATTGGCCCAGCTCTTCGACCGCGTTGCAAACGTCGGCGCGCAACATGTTCTCACCGTAGAACTGATGGTACATCTGCCCCACGGGACTTTTCAGGAAGGCCACGCCTCCCGAGTGGCCCGGGCAGTGCCACGAATAGGAACCGTCCTCGGCGTAATCCAGCAAAGCCTTGAAGAACGGTGGCTGCACACCTTCAAGATAACTCCTGGCTTCACGAATGATGTGACGCGCCACGAACTCCGGCGTATCCTCGAACATGTGGATGAAACCGTGCAGCTCGCGCAGAATGTCGTTTGGCAAGTGTCGCGAGGTCTTGGTCTCGCCATACACGTAAATCGGCACATCCAGATTCTTGCGTCGCACTTCCGCAATGAAGTGGCGCAAATTGACAATCACCGGGTCCAGATCCGGGCCCGGCGTGAACTCCTCATCATCGATGGACAGGATAAAGGCGCTGGCGCGACTTTGCTGCTGGGCAAATTGGCTCAAGTCCCCGTAACTGGTCACGCCCAGGACCTCCAAACCCTCGGACTCGATGGCCTGTGCGAGCGCGCGGATACCCAGGCCCGAGGTGTTTTCCGACCGGAAATCTTCGTCAATGATGACAATGGGAAAACGAAACTTCATCGGAACCTCCGCCCGGGCAGGAATCAATCAAACAGGCGCGAAGTGTAAGGACTTATTTTCAAGTTCGGGCCCGAACCCTGTCACTTTTGCCTCAAAATGTGGCGATCGGAACACAATGAGGTCTCACATGGCGGAATCAACGATTTGGTGGGTGCTTGCTGGCGGTGCCATCGCTGTTGAATTGCTGACTGGAACCTTCTACCTTCTGATGCTGTCGATGGGCCTGATGGCCGGTGCTCTCGCCGCGCACGCCGGTGCCACGCTGACGGTTCAACTGGTGGTGGCGGCGGTGGTTGGCGGAGGCTTCATCGTCGCTTGGCGCGCTCGCAGGTTGAAGGCTGCGCCGGGACTTCCGGCGGGCGCCAATCAGGATGCCAATCTCGATGTTGGCGAGACCGTGCAGGTTGACACCTGGGCCGCCGACGGCACCGGCACGGTGAAGTATCGCGGCGCCAACTGGAGCGTATCCCTGGTCGCCGGAGCCTCGCCGACTCCGGGCGCACACCGGATTGTGGAGGTCGTCGGCAGTCGGCTCGTGGTACGAAAACTGTAAAGGCCTGATCGAATAACCAACTGGAGTAGAAAATGGAAGTTGCAATCATTCTGGTGGTGGTGGCAGTGATCTTCATCACGCGATCCATCAAGGTTGTGCCCCAACAGCATGCATGGATTGTCGAACGCCTGGGCAAGTACAACGGTACCTTGCTGCCGGGCCTGAACTTCCTGATGCCCTTTGTCGATCGCGTCGCCTACAAACATCTGTTGAAGGAAGTTCCACTGGACATTCCGAGCCAGGTCTGCATCACGCGCGACAACACGCAATTGCAGGTCGACGGCATCCTGTATTTCCAGGTCACCGATGCCATGCGCGCGAGCTACGGCTCGAGCAACTACATCATGGCCATCTCGCAGC
>JAKANU010000153.1 GCA_021812315.1 Pseudomonadota bacterium | reverse complement strand
AACTGACTGGCAATCCGATTCCGCAAATCGGTCTGGGTTCGAATCTGGTTGGACAGGACGTCTCGCTGCTGGCCAAGCTCGACCAGGTGGTGACCGAACTCGGCTTTGGCAAGTACACCACATCGCTGCCAGGTAGTACGCTCAACATGTTCATGTATACCCTGTCGTTGATGATTGGAACGGCGGGTCTGCCGCACGTCATCATGCGGTTCTTTACCGTGCCCACCGTCAAGGACGCGCGCTCCTCGGCCGGCTGGGCACTGGTGTTCATTGCCATTCTGTACACCACGGCACCTGCTGTGGCGGCCATGGCCAAGACCAACTTGATCCGCACCATCACGCCTGGCGTCATCATCGGTAATGCCGATATCTATGCGCCCGATGCTGCCATCAAGCATGACCAACGCCCGGACTGGATGACCCGTTGGGAAAAGACCGGTCTGCTGAAGTTTGAAGACAAGAACGGCGACGGCCGCATCCAGTACTACAACGACAAGTCCAAGGACCCGGCGTTCCAGGCCAAGGCGGCCAGTGCCGGCTGGAAAGGCAACGAACTTACGGTGAACGCCGACATCATCGTGTTGGCCAACCCTGAAATCGCACTGTTGCCGAACTGGGTGATTGGACTGGTGGCGGCGGGCGGTCTGGCGGCCGCGTTGTCGACTGCTGCGGGCTTGCTGATGGCGATCTCATCCGCCATTTCGCATGATCTGATCAAGAACATCTTTATGCCCAACATCTCCGAGAAGGGTGAGTTATTGGCAGGCAAGATCGCCATGGCATGCGCCATTGTTGTCTCCGGATATCTGGGCTTGAACCCGCCAGGTTTCGCGGCCGGAACCGTAGCTTTGGCCTTCGGTATTGCGGCAAGCTCATTGTTCCCGGCCATCATGATGGGCATCTTCAGCAAGAAGATGAACAAGGAAGGCGCTATGGCCGGCATGCTGGCGGGCTTGTTCATCACGCTGTTTTACGTGTTTGCCCACAAGGGACTGTTCTTTATCAAAGGAACTGATTACCTCGGTCTGATTGGTGGCCCCAACAGCTTCTTCGGCATTACGCCTGAAGCCTTTGGGTCGGTCGGCGCGCTGGTGAACTTTGCCGTGGCTTTTGCCGTGGACAAGATGACCCAGGAGCCACCAGAGCACATTCAGCACATGGTTGAATCGGTGCGCATCCCGCGTGGCTCCAAACTGGTTGACGGTGCCCACTAGGCGGGTGCCGCCAGCCGCAAGAGTTGGCGACTTGGCCTGCTGGGGCGGGCCGGGTTGACAATGCGAGCCCTGTCAGCCACGCTGACAGGGCTTTTTTGCGACGGGGTGCCCTCTGAGGATGGAGTATTTGAATGGTCTTTGATGTCAGTGTTGCCTTGACATGGGTGCTATTTTTGGCGCTTTTCCCGATCAGTTTCTTCTGGCTTCGCCGCGCCTGGCGGATTGTCATACGTAGCGACTTCTCGGAAGTCGCGATCAAGCGCGGAGAAGCGCCGGCCGATCCGCAGCGTTGGGCGCCCTACGAAATGGCGATCAATCTGGTGGCCGGTGCGATCATCCTGACCGTCATCGTTGCGGTGCTGCTTGGGGCCTGGGATTACGGCACCTGGAGCGCCGTCGCCGGCAGCACGATCTGGTGCAAGTTTTTCGCCAGCTTTGCGCTGAGTCGGCACGCGCATGCCAAGTGGGGCAAGGCCAAGGTTTAGCCAACCGGTTTACGGCATGAAATTCGACCGTCGCCTGCTGCTGGGCATCGTCGTCATTGGGCTGGCAACTCTGGTGTGGCTGTTGCTGACGATTGGTCTGATCGCCTCGACCCTGGAGCCGAAGCAACGTGCTGTCGTGGCCGAGCAGCTCGCACCGAGAATGGCGCTGATCGGTCTGACATGGCTTGTCGGCTTGGGCGCAATTGCTTCAATACTGCGCTGGCTGTTTCGGCGCTACGTCAGTGCGCCGGCACGGCTGGTAGAGCAGGCCAGTGTGCTGCTGGGTGCGGCCGAGGCGGCGCCGATCGAGCATCGTGGCACGCGCGAAACCAAGGCATTGGCGGCGTTGATATATCAGTTGGCGCGGCAGCGCGATGAGCTGCGCGCTGAAGTGGCGCGCGAAGTGGCGACAGCCAGCCAAGGCGTCCAGCAGGAAAAGAATCGCCTGGCTGCGCTGATGGCGGAGTTGACACAAAGCGTGGTCGTATGCAATCTTGATGGCCGCATCCTGCTGTACAACAATCGAGCACGCCTGCAGTTCAAAGCGCTCTCGAAGGTTCCGGCCGTGGCGGGCGGGGCCGAGCTGATGGGTATCGGCCGCTCCATCTACGCGGTGTTTGATCGGCAACTTGTTGCCCACGCGATGGATAGCATCGGGCATCGGCTCGCCCGTGGCGTGGGCAACCCGGTGGCACAGTTTGTGACGACGACGCATTCCGGGCACCTGTTGCGCGTGCAGGTTGCCCCGGTTCGGATGGATCGGACCGAAGCGCCGACCCAAGAGCTCAGCGGTTTCGTCTTGATGCTCGATAACATGACTCACGCCTTCGAGGAAGAAAATCGGCGCGACCAGATGTTGCATGCCTTGACACAAGGCAGTCGGGCTTCGCTCGCTGGTATGAGTGCGGCATTGGCGAGTCTGGATCGCGGCGACCTCGCCCCGGACGTCCGCGCCGCGCATCGGCAGGTCATTCGTGAGGAGATCAACAGCGTGACGCAGCGCATGACCGAACTGGAGCGGCATGCCACGCAAGGGATGCGAACGCGCTGGCCGATGGAGGACATGATCGGCTCCGATGTCCTGCTGGTTGCCCAGAAGCGAATTGAAAGGCTCTCCGGCCGGAAAGTGATGCTGGAGAACATCGATGATTCAGTTTGGCTGCGGGTTGATAGCTACAGCCTGATCCAGGCGCTGGTATATCTGTCTGCGCGTCTGGTCGAGGAACTTGGGGTCAAATTCCTGCGCCTGCGCCTGTTCGTCGAGCATGGGATGGCCCGGCTCGATCTGATCTGGAACGGTCCCGTGATGAGTACCGAAACCGCGATGAGCTGGGAAATGGATAGCATGCAGTTTGGCGGCGATGCGACGTCCTTGACGGTGCGCGACGTGATCGAACGTCATGGCGGCGAGTTGACCTTTGTCCGGGAGCGGGTACGTCATGAATCGTTCTATCGGTTTTCGCTGCCCACGCTCAGCGCAGTGGCGTCGCTGGAAGTTCAGGAGTCCGTGGGCCAGGCTCGGCCCGAGTACTACGATTTTGACCTTTTCCAGACGACGGAAGAGAGCCGAGTCTTGGACGATAGCCTCCTGGGCAAGCTCTCGTACACCGTTTTTGACACCGAGACCACCGGACTCAGGCCTTCAGAAGGCGACGAAATCATTCAGATCGGCGCCACCCGCTGCGTCAATGGTAAGTTGTTGCGCCACGAAAGCTTTGAGCAACTGGTCGATCCCGGGCGCTCGATTCCGTTGGCCGGTGTGCCCATCCACGGGATCACCCAGGAGATGGTGCGAGGACGGCCCCGAATTACCGAGGTGCTGCCAGCTTTCCATGCGTTTGCGCAGGACACGGTGCTGGTTGCCCACAACGCAGCTTTTGACATGAAGTTCCTGCAACTGCAGGAAAAAGCCACCGGGCTGGTTTTTGGCCAACCAGTGCTTGATACCTTGCTGCTGTCGGCTGTGGTGCACCCGAACCAGGAATCGCACCGGCTGGAGGCCATTGCGGCGCGCTTCAACGTCACCGTGCTCGGACGGCATACTGCGCTGGGCGACGCGCTGGTGACGGCCGAGATCTGGCTGCGCCTGATTCCCCTCCTGCAAGCCATGGGCATCCGTACGCTTCGCCAGGCGCGTGAGGCCGCACAACAGTCCTATTACGCGCGACTGAAGTATTGACTCAGAATCGTCCGCCGGAATAGCGTTGCTGCAGCACGCCCTGCAGCGTCTGCACCACCCCAAAGGCGTTCTTCAGATGGCTGCGCTCAAAGTTCGACAGCTCTTCGAGCGCAAGAAAGTTGTCCGGCGACTGATTGCGCTGGATTTGGCGTGCTTGGTGGGTAATGCGCAGCTTGGCGAGGAATTCCAGCGCGTCGCGCAAATCGCGGGCACTTTGCTCACTGACTTCGCCGGCCTGCGCGCACAGTTCCAGTCGGTCGTGCGTATTCGCTATCGTTACGCCGGCGGCCAGGGCGTAAATCCGCGCCAGGTCGACGATTGGCACAATACCGTTGTGTTTGAGGTCGATGGTGCCGGCGTGCTCGCCGCCCTTGGTCAGCGTGATGGTGCCGAACATGCCCAGGGGTGGGCGGTGCTTGAGGGCGTTGCTGACCATGTGCGCCAGAAACAGACTGTTTCCTTTGGTGTGCACCAGCACCTCGGTGCGCAGGCTTTCGAGCAGTGCCGCCTCTCCATGGATCGCACGCAGGTCGAAGAAGACGCAGGTTAGCATCAACGCCTTGGGTTTGGGACTCTGGATCCATTGACGGAAATACTCGACCCATACCTTGCGTGCTTGACGCCATGTGTCGGTCATCGCCATCATCTGGCCTGGGCAATGGACATAGCCGCAGGCGGCCAGACCATCGCAGACATATCTCGCGAATTCGCGGAAGTAGTCGCCATGCTGTGCCGGATCGAAACTGTCGTCAAGAATCAGACAGTTGTCCTGATCAGACTTGGCGGTTTGCTCGTTACGTGCCTGGCTCCCGGCGGCAATCCAGACGAACTTCACCGGGGCCGGACCCAAGTGCAGTTGAGCGAGTTGAATCAGGCGCGTGGTGAGTGCATCGGCAATGGCGGTGACGATATGGCCGGTGCTGTAGGCGCTGGCATCGGCGTCGGCAAGATGCTTCTGCAAGGACCTGACGTGAGCGCTGATCTCCTGCAATCCTTCGAGCGTCGCCTGCTTGTAGATGTTCCCGGCCAGGTAGATCGCCGAGGTGCTTTGCTGCTCGGCGAGGTCCGTGGTGGTGATCATTCCGGCCAGCACGCCGTCATCCGTGACGGGGACGTGGTGGATGTTGTGCCGGGCCATCAATAGCAGGGCTTCAAAAGCAGGACTGCTGGCACTCACCGTCATCGGCATCATGGTTGCAATGTCGGATACCGGACGTGAAATATCGAGTCCCTGAGCCACCGCTCGATTGCGCAGGTCGCGGTCGGTCACCAGACCGAGCAGACGCTCTTCCTCCACCAACAGCACCGACGATACGTGCAGACTTGACATCAGCTGTGCTGTCGTTTGAATGCTGGTTTGCGGGGGCAAACTGATCGGTGGGCGTTTGATCAGTGACTTGATTGGGGTGCTGAGCAAATGCAGTCCGCCGGACGCGCCAGCATAGGTCCGGGCCCGCAGCGTCGACTCGCTCTGGAGGACCTCGGCTGAAGGAAAAAAATTCAGCAAGGCGGGTACTCTCTCGCATAAGCGTTGCAGCTCCGGTGGCTGCAACCAGGCCAGCTCGCAATCCAGCGTGGCTGTGGCTTGCCAGGTCGGCAACTGCCGATGGGGTGTGACGCCAAAACCGAACATTTGCCCGGCAGACAAAAGTACCGCCTGACCCAGATCGGGATCATCGAGCCGGACTTCGCCACCAATGATCAGTCCGAGGCGGCTGGGCAGTTCGCCCTGCGCAAGCAGGAGGCAGCCAGCCTTGACGCTTTGCAGGGAAAATTGTGCTGCAAGCGATTCCAGGCCTCGACTGCTGAGTTGGCGCCAGACCGGATGACTGGCCAGCAAGGTGGACAGTGGCATGGGCTTGTTTCGGGAGTCGGGCATGAGGTCTGCTCAATAAGCGTTGCAGCAAATGTGAGTTGGTCGCTATTTTCGCGCGGCGATGAGATATCTGGCCAGTTCCGCAAAGCCAGCGCCCATGCGCTCAAGAGTGATGTAGGTCGGCAACGCGCTGATGCGAGCGGCAAAGTCCGCCAGATTGGCCACGCCCACGGTGTGCGGCAGAGCGGCAAACATGGGTTCGTCGTTGGGCGAATCGCCGACAAAAAGGCAGTGGTCCCGTTCGGCCCTGAGTTCCAGACCATAGCGCTCACGCAGAAGCAGGCGCGCCATGCTGAGTTTGTCGTAGGCACCGAACCAGCCGTTGACGTGGATCGAGCTCACCTTGGCGCTCATGCCTGCCTCTTGCATCAGCGTGACGATGCGCTCCACAGCCGGCTGAGGCAGGGTGGGCACGTCTTCGCAGAAGTCGATCGCCAGGTCGTAGAGGCGGCAGAACTGGTCCGAGGCGACGGCGCAGCCGGGAACTTCGCGCAGGATCGTGTCGCGCACCGCGGCCAGTTTGGTCGCAGTGGCGGCACGCTCGGCCTCGCCCAGCAAGTGGCGGTAGCGCAGCTTGTGCGCCGCTGCGTCGTGCCAGCAATAGAACGCGCCATTTTCGCCAACGACCGCATCGACCGGCCACATGCGGGCGATGTGGTCACACCAGCCGGCGGGGCGCCCGGTGATCAGGATCACGCGCAGACCGGCGCGCTGCAAGTCGTCCATTGCAGCATAGGCAATCGGCGTCAGCTTTCCGTCGGAAGTGATCGTGTCATCGATGTCGGAAAACACCGTGTGCACGGCACCGGCAAGCGTCCTCGGGAATTCCTTCAATGGCAACATGTTTGTGTATTTTGGCTTGTAATGCCCGTTTGGTAAGCGTGAGTAGCTACAAAACTTATAGCAAGCAATAACCATCAGGAGCCGGTGGCCTGCAGCGCCAGCCCGGCGTGTTCGCGCAGCGGGTGGAAGTGGATCTTGGGGAAGCGTTCCTGAGCCAGGCGCACGTCGTACGGGCTGGTGCACAGAAAGGCCAACGTATCGGCAGCGTCGCGCGCCATGCGCTGCGGGTAGGCGTGCACGAAGTCTTTCAGTTCGGCGGGGCTGTCGGCGCTGATCCAGCGTGCGCCCGTGTACTGGCTGCTCTCCAACCGGATGTCGGCGTCGTACTCGCCTTTGAGCCGATGCTGCACCACTTCAAACTGCAGTTGACCCACGGCGCCGAGCAGCAGCACCGAGCCGGCGACGGGGCGGAAGACCTGGATCGCGCCTTCCTCGCCGAGCTGCGTCAGCCCGGCCTTGAGCTGCTTGGTGCGCAGCGGGTCG
>JAKANU010000152.1 GCA_021812315.1 Pseudomonadota bacterium | reverse complement strand
CATCCAGATCCTCGGGGAGCGGGAGATTGCTTACCTGACGAACGCGACTCCACAGGACTGCGCACGACGAATCTCGCGCATTGTCACGCTGGAGCCGCCGGTGTTGGTGCTCGCCGACGGGCAGCAGGCACCGCTCGCCTTGATGTCGATGTGCGAGCAGGCCCAGATCCCGATGTTCTCCGCGCAAGGCTCGTCGGCGTTCGTCATCGACGTCTTGCGCGCTTACCTATCGAAGTATTTTGCCGACCGCAGCACGATGCACGGTGTGTTCATGGATATCCTGGGCTTGGGTGTTCTGATCACCGGCGAGTCCGGACTTGGCAAGAGTGAACTGGGTCTGGAACTGATTTCACGCGGCAACGGTCTGGTCGCCGACGACGCCGTGGACCTGTATCGGATCAACCAGGACACGATAGAGGGTCGTTGTCCCGAATTGTTGATGAATCTGCTGGAGGTTCGGGGCATCGGTCTGCTCGATATCCGTTGCATTTTTGGCGAAACCGCGGTTCGCCGCAAGATGCGGCTCAAGCTGATCGTGCATCTGGTACGCCGTGAGACTCTGGAGCGTGATTACGAGCGCATGCCGCACGAACCTTTGACCCAGGATGTGTTGGGGGTCCCGGTGCGAAAAGTCATTATCCAGGTGGTGGCCGGGCGCAACATTGCCGTGCTGGTCGAAGCCGCCGTCAGAAACACCATTTTGCAGTTGCGCGGCATCGATACCTACCAGGAATTCATGGAGCGCCAGCGCAGGGCGATGGGGCCGCCCGAGTGAGTCGGGGCGTGGTCCGCCAGCGAGGGCTAGATTTCGACCTGTGAGGCGCTGTCGGTCGGCCGGTGCGGGCACTGGCGCGCCGTGCAGTGCGCGTAGAGGCTCAGCGCGTGGTCGGCAATGGCAAAGCCCTTGGTTTTGGCCACGGTCATTTGGCGCTTTTCGATTTCTGCGTCATAGAACTCCTCCACCTTGCCACAGTCCAGACACACCAGATGGTCATGATGCTGGCCCCGGTTGAGTTCGTAGACTGCCTTGCCGCTTTCGAAATGGCTCCGACTCAGGATGTTGGCGAGTTCAAATTGAGCCAGCACCCGATAAACGGTCGCCAGGCCGACGTCTGATCGTTCCTCGAGCAACATCCGAAAGACATCCTCAGCAGTCAGGTGTCGGCCACGACTTTTTTGGAAAATGCCGAGTATTTTTAGCCGCGGTGCCGTGGCTTTGAGTCCGGTACTCTTGATTTCGTCGCTATTGGTCATGAATGTCCTTTTGCCGCGCCAACCGACCCTGTGCCAGTGCGGGCACAGCCAGTACAATGAACGGATCATATCGCCACATCCGAATCGAGTTCATGTTTCATCATCAATGTCGCAGTGCCGGTCGGGTTCTGCTCATGGCTGCGTGCGCAGGGCTGGTCGCGTGCAGCAGTTTCAATGGCGCAAGTACCAGCATTGCCGGCCTGATCACGCCGTACAAAGTCGATGTCGTTCAGGGTAATTTCGTGTCCAAGGAGCAGGCCGCTGCGGTGAAACCGGGGATGACGCGCGCACAGGTTCGGGATATTCTTGGAACCCCGCTGTTGGTCAGTGTTTTTCACGCCGACCGCTGGGATTACGTTTTCACTTTCTCTCGCCAGGGCATTGCGCCGCAGTCGCGGCGGGTGACCGTGTTCTTCGACGGTGATGCATTGCTGCGCGTACAGGCCGATGAGTTGCCCAGCGAAGCCGAGTTTGTGGCGTCTCTTGATTCGGGGCGCAAGCTGGGCAAGGTGCCGGTCTTGGAGATGACGGCGGAACAGCTCGCGCAAACGGCGGCGGTGCCGAAGAAGGATGAACCGAAATCCCTGCCACCGTTTCCCGCTAGCTATCCCCCGCTCGAGCCGGCCGCCCGCTGATCAGGCAGGTGAACTTCAATGCGTGAGCGGGGAAAGATCGAGATCGCGGTGGCCGGTGCGTCCGGCCGAATGGGCAGGATGCTGATTGAAGCGGTTAGCGCCGCCGACGATTGCGAGCTCGTTGGCGCTCTGGACGCTCCCGGCAGTGCCGATCTGGGCCTCGATGCGACGGCGTTTCTGGGTCGATCCAGCGGTACGGGGATCACTGCGGACTTGAGTCTGGGCCTGAGCGGTGCCAAGATCCTGATTGATTTCACGCGACCGCAGGGAACGCTTGCCCATGCCCGGATCTGCCGCCAACTTGGCGTCAACATGGTCATCGGCACAACCGGCCTGACCGATGCCCAGAAGGCCGAGATCGCCGAGGCTGCGCGTGATATCGCCATTGTGATGGCCCCCAACATGAGCGTCGGCGTCAACGTGACCCTCAAGTTGCTGGAGATGGCGGCCAAGGCGCTTGCCACCGGCTACGACATCGAGATCATTGAGGCGCATCACCGGCACAAGGTCGACGCGCCGTCGGGCACGGCATTGAAGATGGGCGAGGTCATTGCCGGTGCGACCGGACGCAACTTGAATGACTGTGCGGTCTACGCGCGCCACGGTCTTACCGGCGAGCGTGACCCGTCAAGCATCGGATTTGCCACCATTCGTGGCGGCGACATGGTGGGCGACCACACGGTGCTGTTTGCCGGCATCGGGGAACGTCTGGAGATCAGCCATCGATCATCGAGCCGGGCGACCTACGCCCAGGGTAGTCTGCGCGCCGCGCGCTTTTTGCGCGATCGGAGTTCCGGCCTGTTTGACATGTTTGATGTCCTTGATCTCGCATGAACGCGCTCGAGCTGTTTGTGCGTGGCGATGCCATCACTCGTACGGTGAGCCTGCTGTTGCTGGCGATGTCGGTGGCCAGTTGGGTGGTCATTCTCTGGAAGGTGTGGCTGCTGGGCCGTGCCAGCGCCGATGTGCGCCGCTGTGTGACGGCGTTCTGGCAGTCCGCGGCACTTGACGATGCGGGGCGCAAAGTGCAAGCCTTTGATCGACATCGACTGATCGTGCCGCTGATCCAGGCTGCTGGTGCCGAGGTCGGGCAAACGCTGGCTGGAACCGCTGACAAAGGACAACAACTCACGCGAGTCCTGCGGGATGCGCTGCATGGCACCGTGAGTCAGTTGCAATTTGGTCAGATACTGCTTGCAACCGTGGGCTCGACGGCACCTTTTGTCGGTCTGCTCGGTACGGTGTGGGGGATCTATCATGCGCTGATTGGCATTGCCCATGCCGGTCAGGTCACAGTCGAGAAGATATCCGGTCCCGTCGGTGAAGCCTTGATCATGACCGCCGCCGGTCTGGCGGTGGCGATTCCGGCGGTGCTGGCGTATAACGTCATGGGCCATCGCATCGGACGACTGCAAACCCAACTTGAGAGCTTTACATTCGATCTGCGCGAGCTGTTGCTCGGCGTGGCTCGCCCTGGCGCGTGATGAATGCTCGGCATGGTCCGGCCGCGCCAAGTGAGGGGAGCCCCTGACATGTCATTTGGACGTTTGGAACCTTCCGGGACCTCGCCGCCAATGAGCGAGATCAACGTGACGCCTCTGGTTGATGTGATGTTGGTGTTGCTGGTGATTTTCATCATCACGGCGCCCCTGCTTGCGAGTTCCATCCGCTTGGAACTGCCTCGATCCGATGCGGCCAAGGCCGGTTCCGGCCTGGCACCGACGATGGTAGTGGTTGACCGGACCGGGCAGGTTTACCTCGGCGAGCAGTCCTTGAGTCTGTCCGAGCTTGGGCAGGGGCTGGCGCAAGTGGCGGGCATCGATCCGGATGCTGAAGTTCAATTGCGCGCCGATGTCAGCGTACCCTATGGTCGCATCGTCGAGGTCATGGGGGTTGCGCAGAGCGTTGGACTGCATCGCATTGGCTTTGTGGCCGAGCCTGCCGTGCGGACGGTGGTCACCGGCAAACCCTAAAATCAGCTGTTGGCGGTCTTTTGATCGCGTAGGCAAATCGATATGGAAGAAAAATACAAGCATCTCGAGGTCGAACAGAGCGCGCAAGACCACTGGAGGGCTGGTGACGTGTATCGTGTTTCTGAGGGTGCACGCGATGCCCATGGCCATCTGAAGAAGAAGTACTACGCTTGTTCCATGCTGCCGTATCCAAGTGGCAAACTGCACATGGGACATGTGCGCAACTACACCATCAACGACATGCTCACGCGCTATCTGCGCATGAAGGGCTACAACGTGTTGATGCCCATGGGCTGGGATGCCTTTGGCCTGCCGGCGGAAAACGCAGCGCTGAAAAATGGCCTGCCGCCGGCGCAGTGGACCTACGAAAACATCGCGACGATGAGGCGTCAGATGCAGGCCATGGGACTTGCCATCGACTGGAGCCGCGAGGTGGCGACCTGCGATCCGGCTTACTACAGGTGGAACCAGTGGCTGTTCCTGAAGATGCTGGAGAAAGGCCTCGCTTACCGCAAGACCCAGGTGGTCAACTGGGATCCGGTTGACCAGACCGTGCTGGCCAACGAGCAGGTTATTGACGGCAAAGGCTGGCGCACCGGCGCACCGGTGCAAAGGCGTGAGATCCCCGGCTACTATCTCAGGATCACCGAGTACGCCCAGGAACTGCTCGATCAGGTGCAGACCGGACTGCCGGGTTGGCCCGAGCGAGTCAGATTGATGCAGGAAAACTGGATCGGCAAATCCGAGGGCGTGCGCTTTGCCTTTGTCCACGATGTCCGGGACGCGGAGGGCGAACTGATCCAGGGCGGGCGTATGTACGTCTTCACGACACGGGCTGACACCATCATGGGTGTCACCTTCTGCGCCGTGGCACCCGAGCACCCGCTGGCGATTCACGCGGCGCAAGGGGACCCGAAGCTGGCAGCGTTCATTGAGGAATGCAAGAAGGGCGGTACCACCGAGGCGGAACTTGCCCTGCGCGAGAAGGAGGGCATGCCCACAGGCCTGCAGGTCACGCATCCCCTGACCGGGCGCCCGGTTGATCTCTGGGTCGGCAATTACGTGCTGATGAGCTACGGCGATGGTGCGGTCATGGGGGTACCAGCGCACGACGAGCGCGACTTTGCCTTTGCCAAGAAGTACGACATCCCGATCGTTGAGGTCATTCTGATCGATGGACTGGAGTACGACTACGAGCGCTGGCAGGACTGGTACGCCGACAAGCAGCGGGGGGTCACGGTCAATTCGGACAATTTCAGTGGCCTTCGTTTTCAAGAAGCGGTCGACGCTGTCAGCCACGCTCTGCAACTCAAGGGTCTTGGGGAGAAAAGGACGACCTGGCGGCTGCGCGATTGGGGCGTGAGTCGGCAGCGCTACTGGGGCACGCCGATTCCAATCATTCACTGTCCTGAGCATGGGGCCGTGCCGGTCCCCGAAAAGGATCTGCCGGTGGTCCTGCCGCAGGACTGCGTGCCTGATGGTTCGGGCAATCCGCTGCTTAGGCACGAGGGTTTTCACGCCGGGGTGGTATGTCCGGTTTGCGGCATGCCGGCCAGACGCGAGACCGACACCATGGACACCTTCGTCGACTCGTCCTGGTATTTCATGCGCTACTGCGATCCGAAGAACGAAACGCAGATGGTGGCCGGGGGTGCGGATTACTGGATGCCGATGGATCAGTACATTGGCGGCATTGAACACGCCATCCTGCATTTGCTCTACGCCCGCTTCTGGACCAAGGTCATGCGCGATCTTGGCATGGTCCGGATTGACGAGCCGTTTACCAAATTGTTGACCCAGGGCATGGTACTCAATCACATTTACAGTCGGCGCACGGACCAGGGCGGCAAGGAGTATTTTTGGCCGCAGGACGTTGAGCATCTGCTCGACGAGGCTGGCAAGATCACCGGCGCCGCACTGGCGCATGATGTTGCGGCCTTGAAGGCCGGCACCCCGGTCGATTACGAGGGCGTTGGCACGATGTCCAAGTCGAAGAACAATGGTGTCGATCCGCAGGACCTGATTGAAAAGTATGGTGCCGACACGGCACGCCTGTACACCATGTTCACGGCGCCACCGGAGGCCACACTGGAGTGGAACGATACGGCAGTTGAGGGATCGTACCGGTTCCTGCGTCGTCTATGGAACTTTGGGTTCAGGCAGCATGCTATGGAAAAGATAGCCTCTGACGCAGGTCAGAAGCCATCTTCGGACCCGAGCGGTGTTCAATTTGGCAAAGCAGCCAAAGCGCTTCGGCGTGAACTCCACACCGTGTTCAAGCAGGTTGACTACGACTATCAGCGCATGCAGTACAACACGGTTGTCTCTGGCGCGATGAAGATGCTCAATGCGCTGGAGGATTTTCAGGATGACGGCGCGAGCGGCAACGTCCAGGCGCTGCGCGAGGGCCTTGGCTTGCTGCTGCGCTGTATCTATCCGGCGACGCCGCACATGACGCATGCGCTTTGGGTCGGTCTGGGCTACGACGCCGAATTCGGTGATTTGCTCGATGCGCCGTGGCCCAGGGCTGACGAAGCGGCCCTGCTGCAGGACGAGATCACGCTCATGTTGCAGGTCAATGGCAAGCTGCGTGGGGCGATTGTTGTGGCAGCGCATGCCTCGCGCGAGGAGATCGAACGCGCGGCGGTCGAAAGTGAAGCGGTGCGCAAAATCGCCGACGGTGTGCGCGTGCGCAAGGTGGTCGTCGTGCCCGGGCGCCTGGTCAATGTGGTGCTGTAGGCGGCGAGACCATGCAGCGTCGCCATTCCCTGATTTTGGCTCTGGGCCTGATCACGACGGCTTGCGGATTCAGGTTGCGTGGCCATCAGCGCTACGCCTTTCAGACTTTGGCGGTTCTGCCGCATCCCGGTGGTCCCGTGGCGCTGGAGTTGCGCCGCTCGCTGGGCCCAGCGGTTCGCGTGCTCGCTCCCGGCGAGGCACTGACATCCTCTCAGGTCGTGGTCGAGATCGTGCAGGAACAGCGAGAGAAGACGGTTGTCGGTGTCAACAGTTCCGGACAGGTTCGGGAATTTCAGTTGCGCATGCGCGTGAAACTCAGGATCCGTACTGCGCAAGGCCGCGAGCTCGCTCCCGAGGCTGAACTCGTGCTGCAGCGTGATATCAGTTTCAACGAATCGGCGGTCCTGGCCAAGGAGGCCGAGGAAATTCTCCTCTACCGTGATATGCAGTCTGACATCGTGCAGCAAATCATGCGCCGCTTGGCTTCCATCAAACCAGGACAAGACTGACTGCGGCG
>JAKANU010000151.1 GCA_021812315.1 Pseudomonadota bacterium | reverse complement strand
AAAGCTCGGATGCCCGGCAGGTTCCTGGTGGTGGAGGCGGCACCGGGGAATGTTTGGTGGAGCCACTGGGGCAGGAAACGCCTGACAACATGGAACCGACACCAACCTCGCGAGCCGCACCGAAACCCCTAGCAGACCGCCTTCATCTGCGAACGGGTATATCAGACGGTATCCAACAGCTGCCATGCATGGGTCGGGGGCGGACCATCGGACGCGCTCAATCCTTCGCGCGCTTGCGCCCGGTGAGCATGGCATGCACCAGATTTTCGCGATGATGCAGACTGCTGAATACGACACCGGCGACGTGAAGGCCGACGAGAAAGAGTGTGCTGTTGGCGAATCCTTCGTGCACATCTTCCATCGCTTCGTTGCCCCAGAAGGTATCGGTAGTAAGCAACCAGCCGGTTGTGCCGGTGCCGATCAGCATCAGCAGCAGCGCCACGATCATCAGGGCACCTGCCGGGTTGTGGCCGAGGTAGCGCGCCTCACGACGCGCAACCAGGTCTTTCAGGTAACTGAAGACTTTGCGCGGCGTCGGCACGAAGCTGGAGAAGCGCGCATACCGCGTGCCAACCAGTCCCCACACCAGACGAAACGCAACCAGCCCGAGCACCGTATAGCCCAGTGTTTGATGCCACCAACCGCCGTCATCGCCGAGGGCGTAGGCACCGAAGAAAGCCAGCACCAGTGACCAGTGGAAGATCCGCACCAGCGGGTCCCACACTCGCACCGTTTCGGCCCCCGCCGCGCCCCCGGTCGAAACGGCGGGTTTCATTCCTTGCCCGCCCGGCCAACGACGCTGGCATCCACCGGATTCACGAAGAGTTCGACCCTCTTGCCGTTCTTGTCCTTGGCGTACACTTCATAGCAGCTTCCGCCGGTTTTGACCTTGCCCACGCTGTAGCCTTGGGCTGAAATCTTGGCCTTGACGTCGGCGGTCTTCATCCACTTGGATTGCGGCTGGTTGGTGCATTCGCCGTTGTAGGTAGAAGCAAAAGCGCCGAACGACAAAGCAGAAAGCGCCAGTGCAGCCGTGAGTTTGATGGATTGTGCGTTCATGATGATGTTTCCTTTCAGCAAGTTGAGGTTGATCCGGTGGGATGCCGGTATGCCGCTTGGCATGGGCGCAGATTGCGGCTGGATGCTGAAGCCAATCTTAAGAAGCGGGAATTCCTTTTGTTGCCTATTTCAGATCCTCTTAAGCTTGAGCGGCGATACGGAGATTTGAACAAGGCAGACGATTGGAGAGGCGATGCGCCTATTGCTGGTAGAGGACGATCCGATTCTCGGAAACGGCATCGAAGCCGGCTTGAAGCAGGCTGGCTTCACGGTGGACTGGGCTCAGGATGGCCGCAGCGCCCAATTGGCGCTGGAGACCAGTGGTTATGAACTAGTGGTGCTTGATCTGGGCCTGCCACGTGTGCCCGGTCTGGATTTGCTGCGGCAATTGCGTGCGCGTGGCAGTGATTTGCCCGTGCTCATCCTGACCGCGCGCGACACCGTGCGCGACCGCGTCACTGGCCTGGAAGCGGGGGCCGATGATTATTTGATTAAACCATTTGATCTGACCGAACTGATAGCGCGCATTCGCGCGCTACTTCGGCGGGCGCACGGTCGCAGTGTCGAAACCATCCGCTATCGTGATCTGGTGCTCGTACCTGACAGCCTGACGGTGACGCGCGGCAAAGAAACCATCATGCTCTCGGGGCGAGAGTGCGCGATTCTGGTTGACCTGCTGGAGCATCGCGGCACCGCCTTGTCGCGCACTCGACTGGAAGAAAATCTTTACGGCTGGAACGAGGAAGTTGAGAGCAATGCTGTCGAAGTACACATTCACAATCTGCGCAAAAAACTCGGCAGCGACCTGATCAAGACCATCCGTGGAGTCGGCTACCTGATGCCGAGGGAATCATCATGAGGCGCTACTCCATTGGTCGCCGCCTGCTCTGGCTGCTGGTAGGCAGCCTTGCACTGGTTTGGGGTGCGATGCTTGGGGTCAGCTACCACAAGGCGCAGGAAGAAATTCATGAGCTGGCCGACGCTCGCCTGCAACAGGGCGCGCGCACGCTGTTGATGCTCGACCTCAAGCGCTTGTCGCGGCTTTCCAGGATGAACGACGCGAACGTGGCCGAAGACGAAAAAGACGAGATGCGCGGTAGCGAAGGTCCCCCATTGGCATTTCAGGTCTGGGGCGATGACGGCAAGCTGCTCCTGACCAGCGCCGGGGCGCCTCCAGCCGCCTATATACCGAAAAGTGGCTATGCCACTCGCACCATCAACCACCAGAATTGGCGCAGCTACAGCGTCCATGATCGCAAGCGCAATTATGAGGTAACGGTACTGGAGCCGCTCTCCGTACGCCAGCACCCCGTTGCCGAGTTGGCAGGACGCATGGGTCAAGTGCTGGCTCTTGCGTTGCCCATGTTGACACTATTCGTCTGGCTCAGCATTCGCCATGGCTTGCGGCCACTGATGCGGCTGTCGGATGCCATCAGCGTGCGTGATGCTGCAAATTTGGAACCGATTCAATTGCGGCAGATTCCGGATGAAGTCCAGCCCTTGATCACCGCGCTGAACAACCTGTTGGAGCGACTAGCGCAATCGCTGGATAAGGAACGAGCGTTCACGGCCGATGCCGCGCACGAATTGCGCACCCCTTTGGCAGCAATCAAAGTACAGGCAGAAGTGGCATTGGGCGCGCAGGATGAGTCTACCCGCCGTCAAGCCATAAAGATGGTGATCGCTGGCGTCAACCGCACCACTCATCTGGCACAACAGCTTCTGCTACTCGCTCGTCTCGATCACGTTGAGCAAGATGTGCGTGAGTCAGTGGACCTCGGTCAGTTGGCTGCCGACTGCGTGGCGCAACACGTCGATGAGGCAGACAAGAAGGAGATCGAGTGTGAGTTGAGCGCTGAGGGCAACTGTACCCTGCAGGGCGATCCGGCAATGCTCGCGGTATTACTCGACAACCTGCTCGACAACGCCATTAAATACGGCCGCCGCGGTGGTCATATCGCAGTCAGCGTGAGACGCGAGGTGGGGAGGCTACATCTGTCTGTGGAGGATGATGGCGATGGCGTCGCTGAAGCCGACCGTGCCCGCCTGCGAGACCGATTCTTCCGTGTCGAAGGCCACGCCGCGTCTGGAAGCGGTCTGGGGCTGTCGATCGTGGAGAAAATCGCGGCAGCACATGGCGGCTCCGTGGACATTCATGGGGGGCTGAACGGGCGTGGACTGGGCGTGAGCGTGCGGTTTCCCGTTTGATCGACCCCCCGGCACACAACTGCCACCGACCACCCAGGCCCACGCTGCGCTCGTGCAAATCGATCGACCATAAGACTGTACCGGCCAACGGGCCAATAACGTAGACAAAAAAAGAATGAGGTCGAATTACCTCGGAATGTCTGCTTCACTCTGGGGAGCGTATCCAGAGGCGTTATTGGGGCAGTCAGCTTTAGGTTCAGTGCCGAAGCTCATCAGCAATGCCGGTGAGCTGCCGGCCACCGAATGGGCGGCAAACGCAATGCCCGCTTTCTGGATCATCCGCCTTCGGCAGCACGGAACCTGAAGCGGAAGTCGAAGGAGATTGACTAGGCTCACACTCTCGGCCGCGAAGCTGCCGCTGGCGAGAAGTATGGTGGGGTCATTCGAGTGGCCGGTTTGGTCTGTTCCCTGTCATAAGTCGGCAACCGCTGGTTGTGGCTCCGGTTTCGCGCAAGCAGTGAAGCCGACTGGAGAGCTACACCTCACTGATCCAGCGGCGCGCCTCGCCGACGCGCTTCATGTCGAAGCATCTGATCTCGCCGACAATCAAAAATTGGAACGCCCGGATGGCCATTCGAATCCACTCCACGTCGGTCACTACGGCGATTCGGTCCCAGCCACGCAGATGCTCCACGCCAAGCATGAAGTCCTCCCACACAGCACCCGCATCGAATCCCGTGTACTCGGGGCCGAGCTCATAGTAGACCCGGATTCTGGCTCGCTTGGCGAAGGAGCCCTTGACCTTCGGAATCAGTATAGTTTCGTAGTCACGCCGTGTGATCTTGCCCTTGGCCGAAATGGCAACAGCATTATCTGGAAACCCTTCAAGCAACTCGATCATGACGGCTCCATGTGCCTCATAAAATGAGGCCAAAACACTCAACATTGCCGGATCAAGGCCACGAGCGTGTAGCTACCCGATCAGCCGCGTTTAAAGCGAAGCCAAGGCCTGATCTAAGCTGGGTTTTTGTTGAGCGAACGTACCGTAAAGAAAAACATGGCCAATGACCGTGATGGGCGCCACCCGCACGCCATAGCGCGACTTGGCTTCGTCCGCCACGCCCGGGGCCGTGATGTCGCGCTCCAGGCAGGCAACTCCGTGATCTGACAGACATCGCTTCACGGCCGCGCAGTCCGGGCAGCCCGGACTCGTATAAACCACTACATCCTCACGCATCGCACCTATCCCGGTTCAGTGCAGCCACGACTTGTTGCGCGCGCATCAAGATTTCAGTGCGGCCGCATAGCCCGCTTGTTTCACGGCCGCGAGCATGGCCTGCGCGTCTGCGGCGCCGTGAACCACGGCTTCCCCTTTCTCCAGACTGACCTCAGCTTTCGCCACACCCGGCACCTGCTGTAAAGCCTTTGTGACCGACATCACGCAGTGCCCACAGGTCATGCCGGTGACCTTGAGAACAGTGTCGTTCATGGAAAATCTCCTTCTGGTTTTGGTGTAATCATTAGAGGGCCCCTGCTAGGAGCAGCGTTACTTCACTACCGGGCCACTGCACCGAAAAACAGGCACCCAGTGCCGTAGGCCTGCATCTTGGTGATCAATGCTTCCCTCCTCGTTCATCCTCGCCATTGGGGCGGGGCAGCGCGAGGATCATTCTGGCCAGTTGATCTGCCTGGGCAGGGGTTGCCAAACCTGGCGGCATGCGGCCGAAACCCTGCAGGATATGTTCGGCAAGAGTTTGCTGTGCACCCTGCTTGCCTGCGTAGGTTGCTGCGATAAGCGCAAAGGGTGGGCCAAACCCGCTCCCTGAGACCGAATGGCATTGCAGGCAGACGAGATTCTGGCTTCGAATATAGGATAGTAGAGCTTCGGCATGATCCGGGTTCACGGGCATTGATGACGGTTCTTCGGGCACCCCCTGGGAACCCATCATTCCTCCCCCCATCATGCCCCCGTTCATCATACCGGGGCCCATGCTAAACGAGTCGGCCTGAGCTACGCTCAAGCCAGCAAGAAAAACCAATGGTGCGAAAAGAAAAATCTTGAACGGAAATGACATGACGTTTGCCCTCAACAAAGAAAAAAATTACGCCGACGCATCGATGCATAGTTCCGTTGCCGCCCAACGCCATGCAGCATGCTGATGCGCTGTTGCTAGGTATGCAGACACGTGCTCTAGCTCCAAGCCCTCGCCCTGTCGGACTGCCCCACAGCGTTTAGCCATGACGCCGGACACGCGGGATATAGGCATATATCCGTCTGCCATCGCCCGCACATCCGGCCACCAGCGACCCATGCGAGTTTTCTCACCCGTATGTTCCGAAGCCGCTCCGTTCCATCCGATAGGACCATGTCGGCGACGGGCCATAGGCGCCCCCGTAGCCACCCATCAGGAGGGGGCGGCCGAAAGGCATGCCGGTGCTCCAAAAGCCGTACCTTGCGTGGCCTGCCATGAGCATGAGCGTACCGCCCGCAAGCACCAGCAAGGCGATCAAGCCAACAATGGCCAGGAATCGCCGCAAGCCCGTCATTGGGTGCCTCCCGGTTTCCTGATATCACTTCGCATCTGTTCATAGGTTTCGCGAGTGATCTCTCCACGCGCGTAGCGCTCCTTGAGAATGTCCAGTGGGGTTTTCTCGGAGGTAGGATGGGAACGACCGGGGGCGTTTGACAGCCACCTCACCAATACCACGATGCCGCCGATGATCAGGGCCCACCAAAGAATCATGAAGATTCCCCCAAAGCCCCAGCCCATCCCATAACCACCCATCATTCCGGGTCCAAAGTTGCCCATTTCCTGGTCCTCCTTTCTTTCGCTTGGTGCTGCCCAGGTAAGCCCTATCGATGGGGCGTGTTAACCGCTTCCCGCGAGCCGTAGGCTGGAGAGGCGCCGTTTCTCGCCTCCCCAGTCTTCTCCTTCCCGAAAAAGTTCAGTAGCCCATCATGCCCCAACGCCCACGACCACCCCAGCCGCGTTGCAGCTCTGCTTTCTGTTCTTTTGTCAGCACGGCATCGATCTGCTCCTGAGCACTGAGGCGCGCCTTGAACATCTGGGTCATCAGGGTGGTTTGTGTGCGGAACAGGGCTTCGCGAATCTTGCTGATCTTGTCGATCTGGGCGTTGCTCAGATCAAGCCTCGCAAATCCGAAGCCTCCCATCATGCCGGACCCCATGCCGTAACCGCCGTAGCCCATCATGCCCGGGCCCATCCCGTAACCGAACCCGCCCATCATTCCCGGCCCCATGCCATAGCCGCCTGATCCATAGCCCATC
This sequence comes from Pseudomonadota bacterium, assembly GCA_021812315.1. GTDB lineage: Bacteria > Pseudomonadota > Gammaproteobacteria > Burkholderiales > Burkholderiaceae_C > Rhodoferax. Next base: position 685 of record JAKANU010000151.1, on the reverse strand, counting down.
ATCCCAGGGCCCATGCCGTAACCTGGGCCGTAACCGTAGCCCATCATGCCGGGGCCATAGGCCGGAGACGATTCCGTGGCGGATGGTGGTTGGGGTTGCTGAGCCAATGCAGCGGAAATTGGCATGGCGCTAAACGCCGATGCAAGAAGATAAGCTGCTAGGTGGTTTCGAACGTTAGTCATTTCAATGTCCTTTCCATAAACAGTTGAACGTATCCATGAAGAAGCAATCATCGGAATGCGTTAGGCATCCCAACTTTGCCGGGCCTACCTACATGAGCTGGCGAGGAACTGGGATGCCAGCTTGCATGTTGCGGCGTAGCCCGGTTCATTGACAGGCATACCGGAGGCGCTCAAGCGCACCTGCCCGGGGCCCACATGACGGGGATCAGATTCGTAATCTGGAGGTGCGCAAATAAACGGATTGACGCGCTGTATGCGGTGGCGGGGTTGATGCGAGGATAGCGGGCAAGGCCGAACGGGAATTCACAATCGGCTGGGCATACGCCACCACTATATGTTGGTGACCAGAGAGTGTTAGGAGTGACGTGGAGCTCAAGATGGACTGATTTCGGTCAGCATTGACCATGTGCTCGCATGGCGGTGCTACGGGCATTTCCTCGTGCAGTCCGACCTCAGGTATACCAACCACGGCCGTGCCTCCGTGTGCGTGAGGCAGCAGTTCG
>JAKANU010000150.1 GCA_021812315.1 Pseudomonadota bacterium | reverse complement strand
ACCGGCCTGTGCGCCCTTGAGTTGCGAATCGGCGGCGTCGAGCGCGGCCTTGCTGACAAAGCCCTTCTGTTGCAAATCGCGAGTCCGGTCAAAGTTGGCCTGCGCGTTGCGCAGTTCGGCCTGTGCCTGCGCAATCTGCGCCTGGCTGCGCTGCACGCCTGTCTGCGTCTCGCGGTCGTCAATGGTGGCGAGCAACTGGCCCGCGCGCACCTTGTCACCGGCCTTGACCAGCAGTGTGGCAACACGGCCGCTGGCCTGCGCCGAAATCGTGCTTTGCTTGACCGGTTGAACTGCGCCGTCGAGCTCGAAGCCCGCCGCGACCATCTTGACCTGCGCCGGCGCTACGCCAACCTCCACCGCACCTTGCGCCAAGACGGCAGACGCCGCCAACAGGCTGGCCCACAGCAGGGCGTGACGAAGAGGGCGCGCAGACCGCGGGAAGTCCCGAAAAAGTAGTGAATTCATGAGGCACCTTGATATACTGACCGGAGTATACACCAATACCCCTGGCAGTACAAGTCGCGCGTGCTTGTCGGGCCGGTTTGCCCGGCCTTAGCTGCCCGTAGCTGGGTTGTGCGCGGCGTGCGTCCGTGCCGTGGCGCCTGCGCTCTCGCGGGCGGGACGCCGTTTGCCCTCCGGGGCCGAAGCGCCAACACTGAACGGGTTGCGTCACCCGGTCATCGCCGCGAATGGGCGCAGGCGCCCCGGCACAGCCACCCGCCGCGCTGGCTGCATCGCTGGGATTCGTGATCAGTGGACCGTCAGGAATCGATGCTGAAACAGGGACTTGGAGAATGAGGGCGCGAAAGTCGCATAGACTGGCAGCGGTCGCGCCCGCAATGACAAGGCCCTAAAACGGATATCCGGAATAAAAAGTGTTGATAGACCCTATCGGGTGAGTGAGTGAGTTGCCTTTTACTCTTTGAGAGTGTTGGTAAATAGTTCCGAAGTGCCCTATTCAGGTCCTTTTCTCACGTTTTTATGTGGATTTGTTGGTAAGCCTTATTCGGCGGCCAATTTGCGTCGGACTAGAAATTGGTCACGGAATCTGGACCTGCACAGGCACCTCAGCCGCAACAGCAATTTGTTGTGCAACGAGCGCGTACAGGTCCTGTTCGACTGTGGGTGCCTCGATGGAAATCAACAGGCTATACCGCGCGGCCCGATCGAAGCGTCCGTGGGAGCGCCGGTTCCGCCACCAGCCCATTGCCGGAAAGATCGCCAGTTGTCCGCGATTGGACAGCTGCGCTGCAGTCCCGGTCCAGCTGTCAGACAACAGGGAGCTGCGATTGCGTAACCGCTCACCAATCATCCAACCAGCATCCGCGCCACCTCCGCCTGGCAGGCCCTGCTCCTCCGCAGCAGCCTGAGCGTTGATGCGGCCTCGGAATACGGCTTCCGTCTCAAGCGGTCGCCGTACAGCAAAGCGCAGCGCATGCGACTGATAGGCGTACTTGTCAATGCCACCCCTCTCCCCGGGATTCGGCTCAATGAAATACGACAGCGTGACGCGCAACGTGACCGGCATATCCCCGAGATACTGAAGAACCTCATTGGGCCACGGAAGATCATGCAGGTGCATCTCTCGCGTCTTCACATCACCATCCACCTTGTGATATGGCTGGATCTCGTCCTGCACGATCATCGTCAAAGAGTTGCCTGCACTGTAAAGGGCGCGCTCGAGGCTTGGTACACCGTAGCCACAATGGCGCAGCAGCTGCCGCATCGTGTTTTGGTTGCGCACACCACCCGGTACATAGGTATCGAGCATCGGCTGTGTCCAGCGCGCCGAGTGCACCATCAGACCACGAATGGTCTCAGGCCAGAAAATCGGGTAAGCCGCTGAGATGCGCGCGCACATACCCGCCGCCAGGGCGGTTGCCGCACTTGTGGCCCAACTCAGCGTGAAAAGGCGCTCGTGCGGCTGATGGCCCGTCGTCAGCAAGGACAAACTGTCCATGGAACTTGTGAAGCCAGACGGTTCGATGGCGACGTTGCCGCCTTCCATGACGATGTCCGGTTTGAAGGGCCAACCAGCTTGCCAGGTGGCCGACGTGGTTGTGTAAGGACTCAAGGCACCAGCATTTGCTATTGGCGTATATGCTGGGGCATGCGCTGAAATCGTCGTTAATTCGGAATACGCTCCCACGGTCAGCGCGTTCCATGCCTGACCAGGGTCATGGATTGAGCTTGTAGTCAGGCTATCCGGGTAAGTCGCCCAGGCACTGTTGTCGTCTGTGTTGCCAGCGCAAAGCACAAAGAGACGCCGTGTCGCACCTTGCCCGTCATAGTCGGAAGCCAGCCGATCAATCTGGGCTGACCATGACGAAGGCCTGCCGCGATCGCGGCCGTCTGTGGATGACACGGCCATCGCGAACACGCGTCGACGTTCAGCGTTGGTAATCTCCACTCTGGCCACAGCTTCCGCAGTGATCGCGCCATAAGACTCACCCTCATTGTCGCCTGGCCCGCGCAGCACCTTCACCGACTCCAATCGGTGCGGGACGATTAGGGGAGCATCTTCGGCAAGCGCCGCTGTGAGGTCACCCATCAACGCCAGTCCGGCGAGTTCACTACCGTGGCCGTTAAGGTCATCCGGCCCCCACCCGGGTTCGACCGTATGCCGATCATTGCCGTCCACAAATGGCGCAAGCAGGGGATGGCCGTGATTCACGCCCGTGTCCAAAAGCGTTACATACGCGTTGCCGGCTGGTTCAGGTTGAAGCCTTTGCTGTAGATCGACTTGCCACTCCTGCTGCTCATCGAGTTCCAAGTTCTCGAAAAACTCAGCTGTAGTCTTGGCGCGCCGCAGCTCAGCAGTCATGTTAAGCACCAGTGACGACTGCAGGAACTGGTTTTTGGTACCGTGCACCTGGGCGACCATACGCTCTGGGAAGTGAAGAACGCGATCGCTAACCCGCAGCCCAGCCATGTCCGCTACTTTGCGAAAGTCGGCAAACGTGCGTTTCGCATGAGCGCCGAGGGGCAGCCATACCTCCCACCAAATGGCCTCTGTGGGGTCGGCAGGCAATGCTGCCACATCATCGGTCCAGAGTGAATCGAACGTGGCAACCCTCACCGCACTGATGGCGTCCACCAGCGTCTGATTGTCCCGTGCGTTACCATTTCTATCGGTCTTGCGCTCGACGTACTCGGTGATCAATTTCTCGAAATGATCGAGTTTCCCGTTAGGCACAAAAACCGTCGCCAAGATCTGATCGCCTTGCTGCCGAACATTCATTAGCTCGATGCCGCGACGATCACGCGCCAGACTGGCGGCCGCCATAGCCGCCCCGTGTTCGCTCTCAAACTCGACCTGGATTCCGATCGCACTCTGTAATTCGGCCTCTTGCTGCGCGGTTACACGCTGCTGCTGGGCGATGGCAATCTGCGCCAGTTGGGCCCGCAGCGCACCGGCATGCTGCTGACGATCCTTCTCTTGGACAACTACCTTGTCTCCACCCCCAGTCTGCTTGGCGGTGTAGCCTTCGACACGACATGTGTCTTGGGGAAACAGGTGCGGACGGTGGTGCAGGTCGCCAGTGGCCATTCAGCGTGTGTGCCCTCAGGCCTTGGTCACGGACGAGCGGCGTCGCACAGCTTGGCGCTGTTGCAGCAGAAGCCTTACGTCATCGGCCGACACGCTGACTTGGTCGTGCATTACTGCTTCCTTCACCGCATCGCCCACGGCACGCGTAATCTCCGCGTGACTCAGGCCGACGGCTTCGGTGGCCAAAGCCGCAATGGACTTGGCAGACTTCAGGTAGTTTCCCAGTCGCTTGCGCAGCAACGCCTGGATCTCGTCTATGGTCGGCACGTGGTACTCGACCAAGTCATCGAAGCGTCTAAAAAGCGCCTCATCGAGAATATCGACATGATTGGTGGCAGCAACTATGACGCTGCTGGACTCATCCTGCTCGATCATCAACAGGAAGCTGTTGAGAATTCGCCGGATTTCGCCGACGTCATTGGCCATTCCACGCTGGCTACCAATGGCATCGAATTCATCGAAAAAATATACGCCTCGCGTGGAAGCAACTGCATCAAACACCTGGCGTAGCTTGACCGCAGACTCCCCCATGAACTTTGTAATTAAGGCGTCCAAGCGAACGACGAAAAGCGGGATTCCGAGCTCACCAGCCAGCGCAGCCGCGGTCATTGTCTTGCCGGTGCCTGATGGACCTACGAGCAGCAACTTGCGTCTCGGGTGCAGGCCATGGCTGCGCAATTTGCTCAGATGCCGCTGCTCTTTCAAGACTCGTTGCAGCCCGGAAAGCAACGGCTGAGCCAGGACCATGTCCGACAGCCGGCTTGACGGATAGGAGACGCTGAGAAGCGAGGCCAGTTCACCTTTGGGGCGGGCCAGCGGGACGACGCCGACGCCAGCAGTTGCGGGGTCGGCATGCCTACGAGATTTGGCGGCGTCAAGCAGGTCTCGCAACTCCTCTGCAAGCTTGCCATGTCCCTGCTTGGCTTCGTGCGCAGCCATCTGCATGGCCACCGAGAAGAAATGGCGATCATCCCCCTCCGCATAGGAGCGGAATAAAGCTTTGAGTTGATCTCCATTGGCCATGATTACCCAATTGTCACCCAGATTCACCGAAACGCCCCACACCTAGGGTTTACCAGATCAGAACTCTTTCCCAGCTTGAGCGTCCATGATGGCCTGACGGGAAACACCCCAGGTAGCCCCCAAAATTGCAGTCCTGCCTGCAGTCTATGAGATGTCCGACAATCCATAAAAGTAACCGCGCAAACAGCACATATAAGCAGGGAACATGAACGCAGTAGAAATAGAAGCAGCCATCACCGAGCTCTCGCTGGAAACCTTCGATCCGCAGGAATTCCCCTATGCGTTTCTGGCTGCATTTGGACACAAGGAAACTGCCCTCAAGCGCTTACGCAGCGGCAACAGCAACAACTCCGACCTGCCCGGGGGTGTTCTCCTGCGCAATAACATCCATATCGCAACATGCGATGAGGGCAACGTCAGCGAAACCCTGACCGCTTTGCTGGCCAGTCCTGCCACCACAAAAGCCAAAGCCAAATTCGTCCTGGCCACGGACGGCAGGCACTTCGAAGCCAAAGACATTGGTAGCGACGAGCTCGTTGTCTGCGATTTTGAGGACTTTCCCAATCACTTCGGACTGTTCCTGCCACTGGCTGGCATCTCCACCATTCGGGAGATCAAAGACAACCCGATCGACGTTCGGGCAACAGGCCGCCTCAACAAGCTCTATGTAGAGCTCCTGCGCGAAAACCCGGACTGGGCCACCGAAAAGCGCCGGCCAGACATGAACCACTTCATGGCCCGGCTCATCTTCTGCCTCTTTGCGGAAGACACCGGAATCTTCAATCGCTCCAGCCTGTTCACACAGACTGTTGAGCAGATGAGCGAGAGGGATGGTTCCAACACCCACGAAGTGCTGGAAGCAGTCTTCCGTGCCATGAACATCAAGTTCAACGAGCGCGACACGGCAAGCCCCCGACTCCCCAACTGGGCAACTGGTTTTCCGTACGTCAATGGAGGGCTTTTCGCCGGCAGCACTGAAGTTCCGCGCTTCACGCGAATCGCTCGTACCTACCTCAGCCATGCAGCCAACCTCAACTGGAAAGAGATCAACCCCGACATTTTCGGATCCATGATTCAGGCGGTGGCCGATGATGAAGAGCGCGGCTCACTCGGCATGCACTACACCAGCGTGCCCAACATCCTGAAAGTGCTCAACCCTCTGTTTCTGGATGAGCTGCGCGCGCAGTTGGAGAGTGCTGGAGACAACAAGACCAAGCTGCTCAACCTGCGCAAGCGCATTGCCCGCATCCGCGTTTTCGATCCAGCCTGCGGGTCTGGAAACTTCCTGGTCATCGCATACAAGCAACTGCGCGAGATCGAGGCTGAGATTAACCAGCGCAGGGCAGAAGCCCATCTGCGAAGTGAAATCCCGCTCACCAACTTTCGAGGCATCGAACTGAGAGATTTCCCGGCAGAGGTTGCGCGGCTTGCTCTGATCATTGCTGAATTCCAATGTGATGTGCTTTACCGCGGCCAGCAGGACGCGCTGGCCGAGTTCCTGCCGCTGAACACCGAAAACTGGATTGTGAGTGGCAACTCATTGCGATTGGACTGGCTCAGCATCTGCCCGCCCACCGGAACTGGGGTGAAAGTGCGCGGCGATGACCTCTTCAATACTCCCCTGGACCAGACCGAGATTGACTTCGCCAATGAAGGCGGCGAGACCTACATCTGTGGCAACCCTCCCTATCTGGGCAGCACTTGGCAGTCAGAAGAGCAAAAGGACGACCTGCGCGCCATATTCGACCATCGCTGCAAGACTTGGAAATCGCTGGACTACGTGGCGGGCTGGTTCATGAAAGCGGCCGACTACGGCGCTCACACCCCCTGTACCGCGGCCTTTGTGTCCACGAATTCCATCTGCCAAGGGCAACAAGTACCTATTCTTTGGCCGCTGATATTCAACAGCGGACATGAAATTGCGTTCGCCCATACATCCTTTAAATGGGCCAACCTCGCCAGCTACAACGCTGGAGTGACCGTTGCGATTGTGGGGATTTCCAACGTGCCACCAAAACTACGACTGCTGTATTCAATAAACGATGATGGTCAAACCATTGCCAAAGAGGTAGGCCACATAAACGCATATCTGGTCTCTGGGGCGAATGTAGTAGTTGATAAGCTCACTCAATCTACCGGAGATCGGTCTCCCATGGTCCGCGGGAATATGCCGTACGACGGGGGGCACCTCTTAATGTCCCATGACGAACTTGAGGCTCTTAACTTGAAAGAGCTACAAAGGCGCAAATTCGTAAGGCGAATTCATGGTTCTTCAGAATTTATTCGTGGCCAACTACGCTACTGCCTTTGGATCGAAGATCGCGATCTTGGTGAAGCTGTCGAACTAGCGCCAATTGCATCTCGCATAGAAGGGGTTCGCAGAGCAAGACTTGGGAGCCCAGACAAGGGTGCAACTGCACTCGCAGCTCGCTCGCATCAGATGCGAGAAATGAACTCAGCAGCAAAGCACACTATCGCTATTGCTGGTATTTCATCAGAAAACCGTCCGTACCTACCTTGCGGTCTGTTATCTAAAGACGAAGTTGTTACTAAGGAACATCTGAATAACCCGCGCCAATGCGGGAGCTGAAGGCCAAACAGTAGTTCAATGAATTCCGAATCACGA
>JAKANU010000149.1 GCA_021812315.1 Pseudomonadota bacterium | reverse complement strand
CGCCAACAACGCGACGCCGAGCAGCACGTTCGCCGTGCGCGCCGACACGTTCTACATCACCAACCCAGCCGGCCCTGGCGTGGCGCCATCCATGCCGTTCGTCGTGGTGACCACGCCGACGACGATCAACGGACAGACGGTTCCGGTCGGCGTCTATATGAACGCCGCATTCATCCAGAACGGCACGATCACCAGCGCGCAGATCGGTATCGCGTCCATCGATGACGCCAACATCGCCAACCTGAACGTGGCGAAGCTCCTGGCCGGCTCGCTTGCCGTGGGCCAATACATCCAGAGCAGCAACTACGTCGCGGGCTCGGCGGGCTGGCGCATCAATGCGGATGGCAGTGCGGAACTGAGTAATGTCACGGTACGTGGTGCGGTATACGCCTCATCGGGGACATTCGCCGGAGTGCTGCAGGCTGCCACGGGGTCATTCGCCGGTGCGCTGCAGGCTGCCACGGGGTCATTCAGCGGAGCCATTACCGCGAGCAGCTTTGCCACCGGCTCCTACACAGGTTATGCGTGGCCTGCAGGGACGGGGACCGGCGCCTACCTCGATGGCAATGGCTTGCTTCTCGGCAATCCAAGCACGGGCCAGTATTTTCAGTTGACGCAGGCCGGCCAGCTTTATGCCCCCGGCATGAGCATTTCAGGCGGGGTCTTGACGATCAGCCAAGCCAACGTCATCGGCTCGGCGCAGATTCAAGCCGGTGCGATTCAGTCGGCAAATATTGGAGCCCTGCAGGTTCAGACTGCCAACATTGCCGATTTGAATGTTAATGGACAGAAAATCGGCGGCGTTGTTTCAGGCAGTGTGAGTGTCAGTCCAAGTGCTAGCGTCCAAATCAACACCATCGCTGGTCGTTATCCAATTGCAATTACCAATCCGGCAACCATTACCGATTCGGCTACAGGCGTAACGATAACTCCACTCCAGATTTATGTAGGGTATTTCATCATTTCTCTTAGCGGAGCACCTAACGCCCCTACCACAACTTTTAATTACGCTTATCTATGAACCATTTACTTGTCGATTCAAATGGTCAAATTCTCGCATCGCAGGTTCTGACCCCCGCAAGCGTTACAGCGCCATGGGGCACTCCAGCAACTGGGCAGAGCGTCGTGACTTGCACGGATGCCGACATTGCATTGGCCGTTCCGGCCACAGGCACGCCAGCGGCCTACTGGAACGGCACGCAGGTTGTAGCTTCCCCAGCGTCGCCTGGAAATTCCTACGCTTGGGACTGGCCCAGTAAATCGTGGGTGCTCAATCTCACCGTCGGGCAGCTTGCCGCATGGGCACGCATCAGGGCAGCGCGGGACGCTGCCATCAATGCGGGTGTGACCTACAACGGCAACGTCTACGATTCGGACGCCAAGGCGCAGCTTCGCGTCACCGGCGCTGCGACACTGGCCCAGCTCGCCATCGCTTCCGGCAACACCGCGTACAGCATCACCTGGACGCTGCAGAACAACAGCACCGTGTCGCTCACGGCGCAGCAGATCATCGCCATGGCGCAGGCCGTGGGGACGAACTACCAGACGCAATTCGCCAAAGGACAAACGCTGCGAGCCCAGATCATGGCGGCCACGACACAGGCGCAACTGGACGCCGTTGTGTGGTAGTCCCGTACCAGTGCTGCCATGCTGAGCGGCATGGCCTCAAATCTCACCTTTGACCTGCCGCGCCTGATCGCGTTCTACAAGACGCGCCACCCGCTGTGCCAAGCCGAGAACATGGCCGGCATCGGCTGGGAGCGCGACGGCGAAATTCAGGCCACGGTGATTTACGAGGGCATCAACGCCTTCAACTGCTGGATGCATTGCGCCGCGGTGCCTGGGCGTCACTGGTTGAACCGGACATTCCTGCGTGCGGCGTTCGCCTATCCGTTCCTGGTGTGCAAAGTGCAGCGGGTTCGAGGCTACGTCGATGCCAGCAACTGGGAAGCGCGCCGAGGCGATGAGCATCTCGGGTTCAGGGTTGAGGCCGTGTTGGAAGGAGCAGCCAAGGATGGCGGCGATGTGCTGATTTATGTCATGCGCCGCGAGGACTGCCGCTATGTCTAGGTTCCACCGATTCGATCACCCGGATTTGCCCGCGCTGGCCTTCCGTCGTGCTGGCCTTCACGGGAAGCTCCTGACACTTGAAGGCGGTGGTGGTGGTGGGCCGCCGCCACCCGATCCGCGCCTGGTGCAGCAGCAGATCAATTCGATGGGCCTGCAGAACCAGGCCATCACCACGATGATGCAGGAGCAGCAGTCCCTGCAGCCGATGCAGTTGGCCCAGATGCAGGCGACGCTGGACTCGACCAAGCAGGCGACCGCCAATGCGGCCAGCGACTATGCCTATGCGACCGGGCAACGCGCCTTGCTGGCGCCGCTGCAGCAGCAGATGGTGACGGACGCGAACACCTACAACACGGCCGACAACGCCACCAAGCTGGCCAACCAAAGCGCATCGGACATTGCGCAGACCTTCGGCACACGTCAGACCAATCTGCTGCAAGGGCTGCAAGACTACGGGGTCAACCCAAGTTCCGGTGAGATGCTGGCGATGGACAACTCCAGCAACATTCAAGAGGCCGAAGCCAAGGCTCAAGCCATGACAAATGCGCGCACCCAGGCGCAGCAAACCGGATGGGACTTGACCAGCCGGGCAGCGCAGTCGCTTTCGGGTGCTCCGCAGCTGGCGCTGTCGTCCAATGCCCAGCTCGGCTCATCGGCCATCGCGGCGCAGAACGGGGTGAATGCCGGCGTGTCGGGCATCATCGCCCCGCTCAGCACGGCCGCTGGAAACGCGGGCAGTTCTGCGGCGACAGCAGGGCAGGCCTACGGCACGCAGCTCAATGCCTACACCAACAGCCAGGATGCGCAGCAGGCGTCGCAAGACTCGACCGCTGCGACGGCGGCCTCTGCAATCGGCATGGCCATTGTGCTTTGACTATGTTCGAAAAATTCAAGTCTCCGACGCTGTTCTTTTCTGGTGGCCGGGATTCTTTGGCCACGCTGTTGTTCTTGCGTCCGTATTGGCATGAGATCACCGTTGCATGGTCCAACTCGGGCGCATCCCCGCAATCGATGGTTGACTACATGGCGAGCATTGCAGCGCGCGTGCCGAATTTTGTGGAGCTGCGCGGCAATCAACCCGCATGGATTCGGGCCAACGGGTGGCCTGTTGATGTCGTTCCGGTCGAATCGACCGCGGCAAACCATGGGGCCGTTGTTCGGACGATCCAATTTGCTCCACGCACATCATGCTGCGGGGCCAATATGTGGGAGCCTTTGCAGCGCTACATCCAGACCAACCGGCCAACGCTGGTCATCACTGGACAGCGACTTGACGAAGTTTTGCGCAACAGGCAGCGTGATGGTGAGTTCACCAAAAGCACCGATGGCGTGACCTATTGGAATCCGATCAACGCTTGGGACGAAACCCAAGTGATGGCTTATTTGCGGGAGCAGGGCGAACCACTGCCGCCAGGGTATGCCGATGGCGCGACAAAATCCGTGGACTGCTGGAACTGCACCGCCTATGTCGAGCACAACGCCGAGCGGTACGCCTCCATGCAGCGGAACGAACCTGAGAAATGGGAGCAGATTCACTCCGTGCTGCGCGAGCTGGGTGAGCGTCTGCGCATTGAATCCAAACCCCTGTTTGATCTGATTGGAGCCTGACATGAACGCTGGCCTTGTCGTTGCGAATCTGCTTGCCGGTTTTGGGACTGGCTACGTCAAAGGGACGGAATACAACAACTCCCAAGCACGCCAAGCCAAGCTCGATGCGGTAACGCTGCAGAAGGCCGCGCAGCAGAAAACCCAATGGGAGCAGCAGCAGGCCGAGCAGCAGGCCGTTTCCAACGCCGCCGCGCAGCGCTCGGTGATGCAAGGTCAGCAGGTGACGGATGCCACCGGCAACAATGACCTGTACACCAACCCATCCGATGCAGCCTGGGCAGCCAGCCAGGCCAAGGATGAGGCGTCGCTGATGACACCGGCCGCCGCATCAACCCCTGCAGCCGCGCCTGCCAATGCCCAGACTCCGGCTTTGACGCCCGCCGCAGTTGCCGGTCAAAAAGGCATTGGCATCGGTCAGAATGCTCCGGTCATGGCCACGCCGGCTGCTGCGACTCCAGCGCCGGCCACGCCGGCCACGCCGGCACCGGCCGCGGCGCCGGCTCCAAACCCCGACACGCAGCCGCTGTCCACCATGTCGCTGGCCATGGGCACCGATGCGGAACATGCGCAACAAGCGCAGCTCGCGGCGCAAAACCCTGGCCCTGCTGCCGGGCTTTCAACGGGGGCTTTGCCGACCAATCCGACGACTCCGGCCGCGCCGGCTGCGCCGGTCAATGGTTTACCGCAGGCTTCGCCCAACGCCGGCAAGACGGTGGCCGCCTACGGCATCACCGGACCGATGTCTGCGGGCCAGCAGATCACCACCCAGAAGCCGGATGTCACCGCGCTGAATTCACCCGACGCCGTGGTCAACCGCGTCTCGGCCGCGCTCATGCCGTTCAATCCGACGGCGGCGATCCAATTGCAGCAGCAGCACCAGATCGAACAACAAAATGCCTTGAAACTGCAGGCCCAGGAAAAAGCCGCACAAGACTTGGCCATCAAGACCGATGTGGTGTCGCACATCGCCTCCGCGCCGCCCGCCCAGCTTGGGAAGACCATCACCAAGTACATGGCCGACGGCAACACCTACGCGGTAGCACCTGGCGCGAATGGCAAAGGCATGACGCTGACCGCCACGGCGCCCGATGGAAGCTCGCAAGTCGTTCCGGGTGTGAATTCGCGCTACGACCTGGCGGCCTTGGCCTACTCGCATGTCGACCCCGACAAGTGGATGGCGCTGCAGCGCCAGAATCAGGCCGATGCCGCCGCTGCGGAAGCTGCCAAGCAAAACCAAAGCAACGCGGACCGAAATTTCCAACTCAAGTCTGAGCAGACCACAGCCAGCGTCGCCAGGGACAATGCGGCGGCCGCGCGCGACAACAGCCGGGCGAATGCGGCGCCGTCGAACAAGCAGGCCGAGGCTTATCAGGCGTACCGCGGACTTGGGTACTCAAAAGATGAGGCAAGGCTGGCGTCGCTGGGTTTGCCAGTGCAAGCCAAGGGCTCAAGCGTCACCTCGACGTACCAACCTAATCCCATGGGCGGTGGTGGAACCGTCGTGCAAAAGGATGAGCAAGGAAACATCCGAACGATTCAAACGGATGCCACCGGCAAACCCACGAGCGTCGTGACCTATGACAAGAATGGGAACGTCGCTCGACCAGCTCCTGCAAGTGCGGCCGCTCCGCCACCGATACCCAAGATCGGAGAAATCCGCAATGGCTACCGTTTCAGCGGCGGCGACCCGAGCAAGCGCAGTTCGTGGATTCCAGCAATCTCTCAGCAGTAGTTTCAGCTCGGCGTACCAGTGCTGCCATGCTTGAATCCTGGAGGATTTCAGCATGGTTCAAGCCCCCGAAGATGACACCCAAGCCGCTCCGAAACCCTGGGAGCAATATGGCTCTCCTGCAACGCCGACGGCTCCGGCGCCTTCGGGCAGTTTGAGCGCAGGCGATAACCCGGCCTTCGAGGGCATCAAGACGCCTGCCGATGTCGCGCAGGCAATCCATTTGGCGCAGATTTCCCCGGCGGATGGTGTCGCCATCTTGCAGGACATGCAAAGCCGTGGCGCGCTTCCCGCGAATCTCGATCCAAATGCGGCGCCAACGGCGACCGGGTTTTCAGCAACGGGGTCCGTGCCGCCAGCAGCCCAGCCGGTCGTACAGGATGCCAAGCCATGGGAAGCCTATCAGCAGGCTGATGCGCCACAGCCGGGCGCAAGCAAGCCATGGGAGGCGTACCAATCGGCGCCAGCGCAACAGCCGCAGCGTCCTGCATGGATCGCTGGCGACTTCAATGCGCCGCAGGTTGACCAGAACGATTCTGCAGATTCACAGATTGGTCCTTCGGTTCTGACCAAGGCAAAAGCCGCCGTCGAAGGCCTCGTGCCCGGACTCGGCAAAGGAGCCGGCTCGACCGTCAGCGCCTTGGGCAACTTCATCCAGGCGCCCATCGCCAACACCGAATCGTTCCTGAGTGGCGCGAGTGCCGCCATCGGCGACCTGGTGCCGAAGTCATGGGCCGACCAAAGCGAGCAGCAAGCCGGCGACCAGCAGGCGCAGCAGGCTGCGGATGCCGCGACGGCAGCGCGCGCCGCCAACGCCAAGACCAACGTGGTGGCCAAGCTCGGCGCATCCATGCAGTCGGCTGGAGATCAGGCGTCGCAGTATTGGCAGCAGAAACTCGAGCAAGACAGCCCCGAGACGATCCGTGAACAACAGGCGCTCAGCCAGGCTCATGGGTTGGTCGGATCGCTGGAAGCGAGTTTTCAAAATCCTGCCGCAGTCGTTCAGAACATCGCCCAAGTGGCGCCATCCATGGTGCTGGGCATGGGCGCGTCGTCGGTTGCCGCCCGGCTTGGTGCGCTGGCCGCAGCCGGAGCCGCCGCAAAAGCCGGCTCAGTCGTTGCGCAAGCGGCCATCGATGCCGGGGCCGATGCACATGCAGCGCAGGCTGCGGCCCAAGCGGCCACCAATGCCGTGGTCCAGCACGCCGCCGAATCGGCTGCCGAAGTCGCCGGGAACACGGTCGGCTCAGGAACGGCTGGCCTTGGAGACCGCCAGGAGACGCAGGAGAAAGTTGAGGACACGCCGTTCAACGTGCTGGCGCAGAACAGCCCAAGGTTCAATGCCCTGGTGCATGGCGGCATGACGCCCGAAGCGGCGCGCAGCCAACTGGCCAACGAAGTGGCCGACCGCGTGCCGCTCCTTGCCGCTGGTGCTGTGACGGGCGCCAACCTCTTGACTGGCGCCGCGGGCGCCATGGCCAAGACCGTCGTGAACCCGAAGATGTCGGCGGCGCAATTCGCCGGCCGGGTGGTGCAGAGCACGCTGGAAGAAGGCGGACAAGGTGCTGGCGAAGGCTACGTCATGCACAAGGCCAACCAGCAGGTTGATCCGAACGACAAGTTCGACCTGGGTGCGCAAGTGGCGCAGGGCCTGATGTCGGGCCTTGGCACGGGCATCGGCATGCACGGCACCGGGTTTGTGGGCAGTCTGGCGGCGGATATGGCCGCCACGCGCGGCACCGCGGTTCCGGCCGCAACGCCGCCGGCAACGGCAGCCGCGCCGAACCAAGGCCTGTCGCCGGATGTGAGCGTGTCCTTTCCGGGCCAGCCAGGCCCTGCTG
>JAKANU010000148.1 GCA_021812315.1 Pseudomonadota bacterium | reverse complement strand
CGGCGTTGAGCGCACCTTTCACTTCCGGAAGTTGCCCTCGTATCCGATGATTTCGGCAGTCGGCATGACCACCCGGCATATTCTCGCACCGCACCTCGAGACCCGATCGCGCGTGTTGGGCGAGGCTGCAGTTGGTACCGCTTTGCTCCTCGCGCTGGCGGCCACCGCCTCTGCCAATGCGCTGGCAGAGCGGCGTCGTACGGCTGAGCAGCGCAAGGCACTGGTGCAATTGCAGACCTTCACCAATCGGGTGCCAGGCCTGGTTTACGAGTACTTGCAGCGGCCCAATGGCAGCGCGGCGTTTCCATTTGCCAGCGAAGGTATCCGGGACATTCTTCGGCTCAGTGCGACTGATGTTGCCGACGATGCTGCCGCGTTCTTTGCGCTGATTCATCCCGACGACGTCTCGGCAGTGCGCAGCTCGCTGCAGAGTTCGGCGCTGGCGATGACACCCTGGGAGTGTGAGTACCGCGTGCGCTTTGCCGACGGCACGGTGCGCTGGATCGCCGCCAAGGCTATTCCCCAGCGGGTCGATGACGGATCCACTCGCTGGCACGGGTTCATGTCCGACACCACAGAGCAAAGGCAGGCTGCCGAGAGCCTGCGTATTGCGGCGACGGCTTTCGAGTCGGAAGAAGGCGTTTTCATCACCGATGCCCAAGGGATCATCATTCGCGTCAACCAGGCCTTCTCGCGAATCACAGGCTATCCGGCCGAGGAAGCTCTGGGCAAGACGCCGGGGCTGCTCAAGTCGGGGCGGCACGACGCTGCCTTTTATGCCGTGATGCGCGCCTCGATCGAGCAGGGCGGCGCCTGGCAGGGAGAAATCTGGAATCGGCGCAAGAACGGCGAGGTGTTTCCGGAGTGGTTGAACATCACGGCAGTCAAGGATGAGAGTGGCACTGTCACGCACTACGTATCGTCGCTTTCCGACATCACCCGGCGCAAGCAGGCCGAAGCGCAGATCCAGAACCTGGCTTTTTACGATCCGTTGACGAGTCTGCCCAACCGCCGCCTGTTCATCGATCGGCTCAAGCAGGCGCTGGCGAGTGCGGCCCGGCATCACCGTTATGGTGCCCTGCTGTTCATGGATCTGGACCATTTCAAGAATCTCAACGATACCCACGGCCACGCGCGCGGCGACATGTTGTTGCAGCGCGTTGCCGAGCGGCTCAATCTTTGTCGGCGCGAAGGCGATACCGTCGCGCGCCTGGGTGGCGACGAGTTTGTTGCCATGTTGCCGGATTTGGGGAGTGACGCTTCCGAGGCCGCAAGCGGCGCCGAAGTGGTGGCGACAAAGATGATCGAGACCCTGCGTCAACCTTTCGAACTTGGTGATCTGGTGCACCACGGCAGCGCCAGCATGGGTGTCACGTTGTTCAGTTTTTTGGACGATTCCGTTGACGAGTTGCTCAAGCGTGCCGAGTTGGCGCTGTATCAGGCCAAAGACAACGGGCGCAACACCCTGCGCTTTTTCGATCCCGAAATGCAGGCGGCGATGGTGGAGCGCGCGCAACTTGAGGCTGATCTTCGCGCCGGGCTGAACGAACACCAGTTCGTCATCTATTACCAGCCGCAGGTCAATCAAAGTGGCCACCTGGTCGGTGTCGAAGCCCTGGTGCGTTGGCAGCATCCAACCCGCGGGCTGGTGTTGCCCGTGACCTACATCCATCTTGCTGAAGAAACCGGGCTGATCATGCCGCTGGGCCGCTGGGTCCTGGCACAGGCGTGCGCACAACTCAAGCTCTGGTCGCTGGATCCCGCCACGGCCGAACTGAGCTTGGCGGTCAACGTCAGCGCCGTACAGTTTCACAGCGATACCTTCGTACAGGACACGCTCGCCACCCTGGCCGAGAGCGGCGCACCGCCGAGTCGGCTCAAACTCGAGTTGACCGAGAGCCTGATGGTCAAGGACATGGAAAGCGTCATCGAGAAGATGCAACTGCTCAAGGCAAGGGGTGTGGGCTTTTCGCTCGATGATTTCGGTACCGGCTATTCGTCGCTGAGCTATCTCAAGCGCCTGCCACTGGACCAGCTCAAGATCGACCAGTCTTTCCTGCACGAAGCACTGAGCAACCCAAAGGACGCGGCGATCGTGCGGGCCACCGTGGCACTGGGCAAGAGCCTTGGCTTGATGGTGATCGCCGAGGGGGTGGAGACGCGGGCGCAGCGCGATTTCCTCGAGAGCGAAGGTTGCCTGCACTACCAGGGCTTTTATTTCGGTCACCCAACACCCTTGGCCGGACTGGGACGTTTTCTCGTCGTCCAAGACCCGGCATGAGCAGCACCGTCCTGTCGTCGCTGGTTCCCGTCGTCTTCTTGATTGCTATTGGCTTTGTAGCTGGACGCGCAGGCTGGATAAGGGCTGCAGCCATCAAGGATCTATCAAATCTGGTGTTCATGGTCCTGACGCCGGCGCTACTTTTCCGCTCAATGAGCTCCGTGCATCTGGAAAGTCTGAATTTTCAGCCAGTGTTGGTGTACTTGCTTGGCGCGGCACTGCTGTATGCCCTTGTGCTGTTTTGGCTCGGCGCAACGCGTCGCGCGGCGGTGCTGGCTCTGGCGATGACCTACAGCAACAACGTGATGATCGGTGTGCCCTTGATCGGCCTGGCTTACGGCCAGGAAGGACTGGTGATCTTGCTGACGCTCATTTCGGTGCATTCCCTGGTGCTGCTGACCCTGGCGACCGTGGTTCTGGAAATCGCTGTTGCACGCGAGCAGGCGGCAACGGCGCGGGGTTCACTGAGCGACCTGTGTCGCACCGTGCTGGGCGCATTGCGCAACGGCATCATTCACCCGGTGCCATTGCCGATCATTGCCGGGCTGATGTTTGCACATCTGGGCGGCGTTCTGCCCGCGGTCGTCGCGCAGCCATTGCAATTGCTGGGCAGCGCCTTTGGTCCGATGGCCCTGGTACTGGTCGGGTTGACGCTGACGCAAGTACGAATTGGCACCCACCTCAAGGGTGCTTTGGCACTGACCGCCATCAAGAACCTGGTCCTGCCGGCAATCGTGGCTGGCTTGAGCTGGTCGATGGGGCTGCGTGGATTGGCACTGAGCGTCATGGTTGTGGCCGCCGCGATGCCCATGGGCGCCAATGTCTTCATGTTCTCACAGCGCTACGAAGTCGCCGAAGAACTGGTGACCTCGGGCATGGCCGTCTCGACGCTGCTCGGGCTGGCAACGATTTCATTGGTGATGGCTTTGCTCAGCCGCTGGTGATCGTTGTCGGTTGGCGGCTTCAGGGTGCGAGTCGCTCGCGGCGCCAACGCGCCGCCTCATTCCCGCACGCGGCTGCCTCGGGATTGCGCGTATAGCGTAATCGGTCGTGCAAGCGGCTCCTGCGACCTTGCCAGAACTCCCAGACTTCAGGCTGCAGACGGTAGCCGCCCCAGTGTGGCGGCCGGGGTGGCTGCAACGCGAACTTGGTGGCGTACCTGGCGACATTGGCGAGCAACACGCCGCGGCCGGCAATCACCTGGCTCTGCGGCGAGGCCCAGGCCCCGATGCGCGAGTCCAGTGGCCGGCTCAGAAAATAGTCGTCACTTTCCGACTCGCTGATCTTCTGCACAAGCCCTTCGATGCGCACCACGCGTTCCAGTTCGACCCAATGAAACTGCAGTGCCGCAAAAGGATTGCCAGCGAGTTCCTGGCCCTTGCGGCTTTGGTAGTTGGTAAACCAGGTAATGCCGCGCTCGTCCACACCCTTGATCAGCACGATCCGCGTGCTCGGGCGTAGTTCGCTCGAGACAGTGGCCAGTGTCATGGCGTTGGGCTCGGGAACCTGCGCTGCAATGGCCTCCTGCAACCATTTGTCGAACTGCGACAGCGGCTCAGCGCAGGAAGCTTCTTCGCTGAGTTCCGCGCGTTCGTAGCTCTTGCGCAAATCGGCCAGCGAAGTCATGCGCCAAGCTCGGCACGCTCGATCAATTCGATCTTGTAGCCGTCGGGGTCGGTGACAAAGGCGATGACGGTGCTGCCGCCCTTGACCGGGCCAGCCTCACGCGTGACCTTGCCACCCGCGGCCTTGATCCGCTCGCACGTGGCGTAGGCATCGGTGACGCCAATGGCCAGGTGGCCGAAGGCAGTACCGATTTCGTAGGCGTCAACTCCCCAGTTGTAGGTGAGTTCGATCTCGGCATGTTCCGGGTTCCTGCCGTAGCCAACGAAGGCCAGAGTGTATTTGTAGTCCGGGTTTTCTGTCTTGCGCAGCAGTTGCATGCCAAGGACCTGGGTATAGAAGTCGATGGATCGTTGCAGGTTGCCGACGCGCAGCATGGTGTGAAGGAATTTCATGATTGCGATTGTGGCGCAATTGGGCGGCGTCACCTCGTGCCCACTGACCGGATTGGGCACCCTAGCGCCAAAAAAAAAGGGCTGGTCTTGCAACCAGCCCTTAAGGGACCCTGAACCCGAAGGTTTCGAAAGGACCCGAGGAGACAACCTTTAAGAGACTACGCGCTTCTCAACAACCTTACCGATAACTGAAGTATCTCAGGGTTTTCCCTAGATTCGTAGAGGCCGGACTCAAAAATATCTGAGCGATCTCTGAGTTACATCAAGGCAGTGCTTGGATCAGCGCTTTTTCGACGCCGGTTTGGCGAGGTCAGAAGCGCTCGCGGCCACGGCATTGAAGTTGGCCTCAGCCACGTCGGTGGCTTGCTTGACCGCTTTTTGCACGGATTCGAGAGCGTTGTTGGCGGCCGCCACGGCGCTCTTCATCACGGCCACGGCAGTTTCGGAGCCGGCCGGAGCGTTCTTCGCGGCGTTGTCGATCACCGCCATGAATTTCTTCTGCGCTTCGGCAGCCTGGCCCTCAAAGGCCTTGCCAAGCTCGGCGCTGGAGCTCGATGCGATGTCGTACAAATGACGGCTGTAAGCGGCGGTCTTTTCGGCCAGCGGCTGGAACAGGCCCGATTGCAGCGCCATGAGTTCCTGCGCGTCCTTGGCGCTGAGCACCGCCTTGGCGTGCTCGGCCGACTCCGCCAGCGCCGCTTTGGAGGCGGTCAGGTTCAGGGCGACGATCTTCTCGACGCCTTCGAACGCCTTGGTGGTCAGGCCCATCAGGGTCTCAACGTTGGCCTTTTGCGAAGCGACAACTTGTTCTACAGTTAGCATATTCATTTCTCCATGAAGTGTGTGAATCGAAATCATCTGCCCTGAAATCTGGAACCTGCGGGGCTCATGTTGCAGTGCAGCATGAAATGAATTATAGGGCTCTGCCGTCCCTTTGCAAGGGGTTTTTGCTGCGTTGCAGCATATTAGATGTGTGGACCTAATTGACGAAGTTGCGGAAAACGGCCTGACGCGGGGGCAACAGGTAGCAGTTGGCGGCACTGGCAAAATCAGCCTCATGAACGAAACCAGACCGATCAGAATTCAGGCCGCAGAGCGCGGCCACTACAAAGTGTTTCGGGCCATCAGCACCCGATGGATGGACAACGATGCTTATGGCCACGTGAACAATGTGGTCTATTACAGCTGGTTCGATACTGCGGTGAACGCCTACCTGATTGAACAGGGTGTACTGGACATTTCGCATAGCCAGACCATTGGTCTGGTCGTGGAAACCCAATGCAACTATTTTTCCCCGCTGGCCTTCCCGCAGACCGTGGAAGCCGGTCTGCGGGTGGCACGCCTGGGGGCAAGCAGCGTTCGCTACGAGGTCGGACTGTTCGCGCAGGAGCAGGCCTGCGCGTCGGCGCAGGGGCATTTCGTCCATGTTTACGTTGACAAGCAAAGCCGACGCCCGGTGTCGTTGCCGCAAGATCTCAAAACTGTTCTGGAGACCCTCTTATGACTCAATCCCTTGTCGATGCCGCCATCATGTCGCGCAGGTCAACCCGCGCCTTCACGCAGGAGCCGGTTTCACGCCAGACCCTGACCGAATTGCTGCAGGTCGCGAGTCGCGCACCCTCGGGTACCAACACACAACCCTGGAAGGTCTACGTACTCACCGGCGCGAGCCGCGCGGCCCTGGTGGAGAAGGTGTGTGCGGCGCACGATGCCATCCGCGCCAACCCCGCGCTGGCTGCGGAATACAGCGAGGAGTATGACTATTACCCGCCAACATGGTTCAGCCCCTACATCGATCGGCGCCGCGAGAACGGCTGGGGGCTGTATGGCTTGTTGGGGATTGGCAAGGCAGATCGGGACAAGATGCATCTGCAGATGCAACGCAACTACCGGTTTTTTGACGCGCCGGTCGGTCTGATGTTCACGGTGGACCGGGGCATGGGACGCGGCTCGCTGCTGGACTATGGCACGTTCCTGCAAAACATCATGGTCGCTGCGCGCGGTCGTGGTCTGCACACCTGTCCGCAGCAGGCCTGGAATGTCTTCAACAAGATCGTGCTGCCGCACGTCGGTGCCGGTGCCAACGAAATGTTGGTGTGCGGCATGTCGCTGGGCTATGCGGACGAATCGGCGCTGGTGAATACCTTTCACACGCCGCGGGTGGGCGTGGAAGAATTTGTCCGCTGGCTGGACTGAAGCTGGTGCGCTGTGCTAGCCGGGTAAACACGCTGGTGCGGGGGCCACGCAGGACTTAAAGTCGGACCATGATCATCACCAGCCTTCTTGACACCGATCTGTACAAGTTCACCATGATGCAGGTGGTTCTGCATCAGTTTCCGGGTGCCCAGGTCGAGTATCGATTCAAGTGCCGCAATCCCGGCATCGACCCGGCCAGCGGGCAGGCCAGCCGCAACCTCGCGAGGCATGTGGGCGAGATCCGCGAGGAGATCCGCTCATTGTGCGGCCTGCACTTCCAGGACGCCGAGCTGTCGTACTTGCGCACATTGCGCTTTATCAAGAGCGACTTTGTCGATTTCCTGGGCCTGTTTCGACTCAACGAGAAATACATCACGGTGAGCCCGTTGGCCTCGGGCGAAATCGACATCACGATTCGCGGCCCCTGGCTGCACACGATCCTGTTTGAGATACCGGTTCTGGCGATCGTCAACGAGGTCTACTTTCGCAACGCGCCGAGCCAGCCCGGCCTCCTGCAGGCCCGTCAACGCCTGGAGCACAAGATTCGGCGACTGCGTACCGAAGGCCTTGGCGAGCTGAAGATTGCCGATTACGGCACACGCCGGCGCTTTTCCAAGGCGTGGCACGAGGAAGTCTTGCGGGTCTTGTCGGCGGGCCTGGGCACGTCGCAAAGTCCGGGGCGGCTTCAGAGTTCACCCGGGCAGCTCGCGGGCACCAGCAACGTGTTGTTTGCCATGAAGCTTGGTCTTACGCCGCTGGGCACTATGGCGCACGAATACATGCAGGCCTGTCAGGCGCTGGGGCCGCGCCTGCGCGACAGCCAGATCTACGCCTTCG
>JAKANU010000147.1 GCA_021812315.1 Pseudomonadota bacterium | reverse complement strand
CTTCCTGAGGCCGTATCGCGGCCGCATAGCACTTGCCCTGCTGTTTCTCGTGCTGGCTGCGGTTGCGACGCTAGCCTTTCCCGTGGCCTTGCGCAGCTTGATTGACCGAGGGTTTGTGCAGGCTGATCGCGGCGCGCAGGTGATGGCGTTACGCGAGCACTTTGTTGCGCTGTTCGCCGTAGCGGTTGCCTTGGGTCTGTTCTCCGCAGCACGCTTTTACGTTGTGAGTTGGCTCGGTGAGCGCGTCACTACCGATTTGCGCAATGCGGTCTACGCGCACGTGCTTGAGCAAAGTCCGGAATTTTTCGAGACCACACAAACCGGAGAAGTACTCTCGCGCCTGTCCGCAGACTCGACCCTGGTGCAAACTGTCGTCGGATCCTCCCTGTCGATGGGCTTGCGCAATTCGGTAATGGGCATAGGTGCCCTAGCCATGCTGATCTGGACCAATCCGACGGTGATGTTCCAGGTCTTGGGTGTGCTGGTGCTGATCGTGCTCCCGGCGCTGTGGTTTGGTCGACGTGTGCGGCGACTCTCGCGGGCCAGTCAGGACCGGGTCGCAGACTCAAGCGCCATCGCCGCTGAAGTGCTCAATGCCATCCCGGTGGTCCAAAGCTATACCGCTGAAGACCGCGAGTCGCTGCGCTTCAATGCCTCGACCGAAAACGCCTTCAAGACAGCCGTGCGACGCACACGGGCGCGTTCGGTGCTGGTTGCCTTCATCATCATAGCGACCTCTGCCGCGCTGCTTTGGGGCCTTTATCAGGGTACCCAAGCGGTGATGGCCGGACGCATCAGCGCCGGTGATCTGGGCCAGACGGTAATGTACGTGATCATCCTGGCAAGTGCCTTCGCCATTGTCGGCGAGGTCTACGGCGATTTGCTGCGCGCCGCGGGTGCGACCGAACGCCTGATGGAATTACTGAACGCCAGGTCACCCATCATCTCACCCCAGAATCCCAAGGCAATGCCCGTGCAGCAATCGGGGAGTGCTATCAATTTCGAAGCAATCGATTTCTTCTACCCCTCGCGCCCGAATCAGGCAGCCTTGAGCAAATTTTCTTTGCAGGTACCGGCCGGTCAGACTGTCGCCATCGTCGGGCCCAGCGGGGCTGGAAAGAGCACCGTATTCCAGCTCCTGCTGCGCTATTACGATCCACGCTCAGGCCGGATCTTGCTCGACGGAGTGTCGACACGCGAGATGGCCCTGGCAGAGCTACGCCAGCGCATCGGCATCGTGCCGCAGGACGCCGTCATTTTTTCGAGCAGTGCGATGGAGAACATCCGCTACGGCAGACCGACTGCAACGGATCTGGAGGTGCAGACGGCTGCGCGGGCAGCCTTCGCGCATGATTTTGTCAGCGCCCTGCCCGAGGGCTACGCCACCTTTCTCGGCGAGCGCGGTGTGCGCCTGTCCGGAGGCCAGCGCCAGCGCATCGCCATTGCACGGGCGATGCTGAAGAATCCGCCCCTGCTTCTCCTCGATGAGGCCACCAGTGCCCTGGATGCCGAGAGTGAACGCATGGTGCAGGCCGCCCTGGATTCGGCGATGCAGGGGCGCACGACGCTGGTCATCGCACACCGCCTGGCTACCGTGCAAAAGGCCGACTTGATCGTTGTGCTCGACCACGGCCGCTTGGTCGAACAAGGTACACACAACGAGTTGATCCAGCGCCGCGGTGTCTACGCCGGGCTTGCGGCCCTACAGTTCAACACCTGAGCCTGCCAACCAGGCGGTGGCTCGGTCAGGCCAATTGGCGCAACTGCCGAAGCGCCACCGATACCGGTGCCAGATCGGCTCCCTGCGTGCTGATGTCACCGAGCAGGCGACACAGGCGCTCAATGGCCGGCAGCTGCTGCTCGCGCCAGACACTGAGTTCCTCCCCCCTGGCAAGCAGGCCGCGGGTAATCTGGCTGGCAATGGAATAGACATCATCTCTGGCGCTGGCACGCGCCTGCGTCTGCCACAGTGTATCGGTCGGCAGACGGTTGATCTGGGCCCGCCAGCCGGTCAATCCAAGTTCGGCGTCAATTCCGAAGTAGGCCCGCGCCGCCTGCTCCAGCCCGGCCGCGGCATGCGGTGCAATATCGACCAGATCGAGGGCGGGGAAGATGTAGTCCAGTGCCGTGAGGTTTTGCGCCAGGGCCGTCTCTACGCCAGCGCTGACCAGCAACTGCGCAGCCTGCTGCCATGCCGCATTGGCGCTATCCGGCAACCACTGCGCAAGATGGGCACGCAGTTCTCGCGCCGCCGGCTGATAGCGTCCGATGAGGGTGGGCAAATCCGTGCTCTGTGCCGGAATGCGCAGCATCCAGCGCGAAGCACGTTGCGCGATCGCGGTCAACTTGGTCAACAAATCGAGTTGCAATACGGTCGGGACGTGGTAGTCCAACGCGTCGATCTGGTCCCACAAGGGCTCCAGATCAAATATTTCGCGCGCCAGCGTGAAGGCGCGAATCACGTCAGCAGCGCTGGCGCCGGCCTCGGAAGCAACGAAGTTGACGAACGTGGCGCCGGCGCGGTTAACCACCGTATTGGTGATGAAGGTGGCAACAATTTCACGCCGCAACCGGTGCGTTGCCATCGCCGCAGCAAATTTCTCGCCGAGCAAGGCCGGGAAATAGGCCCGGAGCGCACGGCTGAAGAACGGGTCATCGGGCAAGTTGCTGGCCACCAGTTCATCGAAAACTGACATCTTGGCGTAGGCCAGTAGCACGGCATTTTCTGGCGCCGTGAGCCCGAGCTTGAGTGCCTTGCGCCGTGCAATTTCACTATCATCCGGAAGGAACTCGATGGCTCGGTTCAGGTGTCCATGACGCTCGAGCGCCTGCATCAGGCGCTGCTGCCCGTCGAGCAAGTACTGCGCCCGATGCCCGGCGATATCGAGTGCCTGCGTCTGATAGTAGTTGTCGGTCAACACCAACATGCCGACCTCGTCAGTCATCGATGCCAGCACGTCATTGCGCTGCTTGAGCGTGAGATCTCCGGACTCGACCACGCTGCCCAGCAGGATCTTGATGTTGACCTCATGGTCGGAGCAGTCAACGCCAGCGGAGTTGTCAATGGCGTCAGTGTAGACCCGCCCCCCATTCTGCGCGAACTCGATGCGCCCGTTCTGCGTGCAACCCAGGTTGCCACCTTCGGCCAGCACCTTGCAGCGCAATTCGTTTCCGTTGACGCGGAAAGCGTCGCTGCCCTTGTCGCCAACCTGGGCGTGGCTTTCATACGACGCCTTCACATAAGTACCGATGCCACCGTTGTACAGCAAGTCAACGGGCGCGAGCAGGATGGCACGCAGCAACTCCACCGGGGTCAGGCTCTCGGACTCGACGCCGATGAGGGCGCGCGCTTGCGGACTCAGCGAAATCGATTTGGCGCTGCGCGGGTAGACGCCACCACCAGGCGACAACAGGGTCTTGTCATAGTCATCCCAGCTTGATCGCTGCAGGCCAAACAAGCGTGCCCGCTCCGCGTGCGAGCGGGCCACGTCCGGCGCCGGATCAATGAAGATGTGCCGGTGATCAAACGCCAGCACCAGCCGGATATGCTCGGAGAGCAGCATGCCGTTGCCAAAGACGTCACCGGACATGTCACCAACACCAGCGACCGTAAACGGCGTCGTCTGGGTATTCACACCGAGAGACCGGAAGTGTCGCTTGACGGACTCCCAGGCGCCGCGCGCGGTGATGCCCATCTTCTTGTGGTCATAGCCGACCGAGCCTCCGGAGGCGAAGGCATCGCCAAGCCAGAACCCGTAGTCCGCCGAAACACCATTGGCAATATCGGAAAAGGTTGCGGTACCCTTGTCGGCGGCCACCACCAGGTAAGGATCATCGCCATCGTGACGAACAAGGTTCGGAGGTGGCACCACGTTGCCTTTGACCAGGTTGTCAGTCAGATCGAGCAGTCCGCACAAGAAGGTTTTGTAGCAAGCCACGCCTTCGGCCAGATAGGCATCGCGATCGCTGGCAGGCGGTGCGCTCTTGAGCACAAACCCGCCTTTGGATCCCACCGGAACAATCACCGTGTTCTTGACGTGTTGTGCCTTGACCAAACCAAGGATTTCGGTACGGAAATCCTCGCGCCGATCCGACCAGCGAAGGCCGCCGCGAGCCACCTTTCCGTTGCGCAAATGAATCCCCTCAACCCGCGGCGAATAGACCCATATCTCGACCATTGGTTTGGGCTCGGGAACACCCGGGACCTGGCGTGGGTCAATCTTGAAGCTCAAATAGGGCTTTTGCCCACCCTGCGCTGTCGTTTGCCAGGCATTCGTGCGCACAGTCGCCTTCATGCTGGCGAAGAACTGGCGCAGGATGCGGTCCTCGTCGAGACTCGCAACTCTGCGCAATTGCGCCTCGATTTGTTGCCCCAGTCTTTGCTGGGCGCCCTCACGGTCTTGCGCAAGCGCCGGGTCGAAGCGCGCGGCAAACAAGGCCGTCAGCGCCTGCGCGATGTCTGCGTTGTTGTTCAGCGCTGCTTCGATGTAGCTCTGACTGAAGGCAACTCCGATTTGCTTGAAGTAGCGCGTGTAGGCTCGCAGCACCGCGATGGCGCGCTCATCAAGGGTAGTACTCAACACCAGCCTGTTCAAGTCATCACTCTCGACTTCGCCCCGCCAGGCCCGGGCGAAGAGGGACTCGAATCGCGCCTTGACCGCTGACAGATCGGTACTCGGTGGCAACTGCAAGCCCAGGTCATGAATCCACCGGGTATCGCCACCCGTACCGATCCGGTAGGGGTGTTCATCAAGCACCCTCGCGCCCATGCGTTCGAGCACCGGCAGCGAATCCGAGAGCGCAACCTTGGCGGTGTTGTAAATCTTGAACCGCAACAGACCAGCTTCGGCATCAAGCGGCCGATACAGCTTCACATCCAGGGGCCTGAGATCCGACAAGCCCGCGAGGATGTCCGCATCCTCAGCCGCGACCGCCGCTGAAAAGTCTTCGCGGTAGGCAGTCGGAAAGGCACCCGAAAAGCGGTGCGCTAAAACCAAACCCGGCCCCTCCCCGTGAGCACGCAGCAATTCGGTGGTCCAGTCGTCCTCCCAGCGCTGGGCCAACTTGCCCACCCGAAGTTCCAGGCCTGACAAGTTGAGCTTCTGCGCCCCGCGAACCTTGGCCCGGACGAGATAATGAATCCGGGCCAATGGGCTGTCGGTCAACATCGGGGTGAACTCTATCGATTCGCCGTCCAGCGCCGCCATCAACTCGGCGCTGATGCGCATGCGCAACTCGGTGTTGAAACGGTCGCGCGGCACAAAGACTTGCACCGAGGTAAAACGACCGAACGGATCACTGCGCAGAAAGATTCGGGTGCGCTGACGTTCCTGCAAGCGCAGGATGCCGATCGCGTGCTCGGTCAACGTGGGGGCGTCAATCTGGAACAGTTCATCGCGCGGGTACGCGTCAAGAATCGACTGCAGGGATTTGGCGGCGTGGCTCTCGGGCACGACACCTGCAGCCGCCATCACGTCGGCGGCACGCCGGCGCACCTGGGGAATCTCCCCCACCAAAGCCGAATATGCGGTCGATGTGTAGAGTCCCAGAAATCGGGTTTCGCCAACCACCTCGCCGGTGTCGTCAAACCGCTTGACGCCTATGTAGTCAAGCCACGCCGGCCGGTGCACCGTGGCCCGTGTCATGGCCTTGGTAACCAAGACCAACTCGTCGGTGTCGATCAGGGTCACGGCTTCGGGTGGCAACACGGTTTCGGCCGTCTTCGCCGGGCCGCGCAGGATTCCCAACCCTGACTGCGGCCGTGCGATCAGGGTGACCTTGTCGCCGTCGCGGCGCAAATCGTAATCACGCGCACCAAGAAAAGTGAAGTGACGATCCTGCAGCCAACGCAGAAAATCAATGCCTTCCTGTCGGCTCGCCGCCGAGAGCTTGACGTTTGCCGAGGCGGCACCGACCTGTTGCATGCGCTCAAGCATGGCTTGCCAGTCCTCGACCGCGCTTCGCACGTCACCGAGCACGCTTTCGAGCTCCTGCGACAAGACCGCCCGTTGCGCCTCGCCGACGATCCGGTCGCATTCCACCAGGATAAGCGACTCCACAGGATCCTTTTGGCCCGCCGCAGCGGCCACCGGCGCGCTTCGGACAGACTCGATTCTTCCTTTGGCGTCGCGCACCACACTCATCAATGGATGCACAATCCAGTGAGCGGTACGACCGCTGCGGTTGATGGCCATGGTGACCGAGTCCACCAGGAACGGCATGTCATCGTGAACGATCTGCACGACCGTGTGCTCGCTGACAAAGCCGTCCTCAGCCAGCGTTGGGTTAAACACTCGCACGCGGGCAGTGTTGGCGGACCGCGGCGCATCCAGCATGCGCCAATGCGCATTGGCAATGGCATACAGCGTGGCCGGGTCGCAGTTCGCTATTTCATCGGGGTCAGCGTTTTCAAAGTAGGCTTTGACGAAACCCGACTGCCGACCGGCGACCGGTCCGCCGTGCTCTCTGACGTAATTCAACAAATCGGCGAGGGGGGTCTGGTTCATTGCTATTCCTTGAGGCGCGAGGCCCGGGTGAACCGTCAATTTTAACGGAACGGGCTGCCGATCGAGCAGGTCAACGCCACCGGCAAGTCGCGCGCGAACTCGAAGCTATTGCAATTTATCGCGCAAGCTCTCGGGCAGAAGCAGCGGCAACACCGAAACGCCTTCGTCCAAGAGAGCCCGCATCTGGGCGCGCGATGCCTGCCCACGGATGCCGCGCTCGGCCGCTTCTCCATAGTGGATCTTGCGTGCTTCCTCGGCGAAATTATCGCCCACGTCTTCGGTACTCGCAAGGACGCGCCGAGCCATCGCCATCCAGGCTCTTTGCAACTCTGGCTCAAGTGCGCCAACCGACGGGATATTTTCGGACGCCCCTTCAACCCCACCCAGATTCAGATGCGGAGCACTCAAGCGCTTGCTCACGGATGCATCACCGCAGAGCGGGCACTTGATCAGGCCACGCTCGCTTTGATCCTGAAAATCGGCCTCGGACCCGAACCAGCCCTCAAACGTATGCTGATGGCTACATTGCAGATCCAGAACTTTCACGTCACCACCCTCACGCCCGGGCCCGATACCGGCGCCACTAGCAACCGAAGACCGCTACCGACGGAGAAGCGACTGTGTGGCCTCTCGGCGTTCAAGTGACCAGCATCTGAACCACTGCGTTCGCACATAAAGCCATCAGCCCCCCGGGCACCAGCCCAAGAACCAGGACCAGGGCTCCATTGACCGACAAAACCGCGCGGACGTCAAGCGAAGCCACCAACGGGCTTGCGCCAACCGGATCGTCAAAGTACATGACCTTGACAACCCGCAGATAGTAAAAGGCCGCAATCAGGGA
>JAKANU010000146.1 GCA_021812315.1 Pseudomonadota bacterium | reverse complement strand
CGGACCGTCTGTTGCGCCTGGATTCCAACATTGAACATGAGGCCGCGATGAACACTCGAATTGCCGCATTTATCCTGGCGTCGGCTGCCGCTTTTGGCGGCGAAGCCCAGGCAACACCGATTGAGCAACTACGTGATGCGCCCGTATCGAAGCTTGAGTTCGGTGGCTTCAAGCTCGAAGTTGCGCTCAACGCGATCAAGGACTGGCCGTTCCCGATTGAAGGTGCTGGCGTCAATTTCAGAATCGCACCGGATCAGATCGAAATCGTTGTCTCGGTTCGCAAAGTTCGGGCGGAGTCATTTCGCACTGCCTGCACGCAAACCCTTGGACGCGTCCGCGAGTTTCTGTATGTAGATGCGGATGGCACCGCGCGCATGGGACGCTCTGACCTGGGTTCGCATTTTCGCGGACGCTGGAGTGGTGGCGAGCGGGAGATCGCATTGCGCGCGCTCGACGCGATTACGCAGATACGGGTCAACGTGCTCGAGGGTGGGAGCTGCCACGCCGCGCTGATCAAGGGTCCGGTAACGTTTTGAACGATGTCTGCATGGCGAGGGCTGCAACAAAGGCGCGGCGGATTCAAGCGCGGATGAAATCCTGCAATCTTCTGCGTGGTGCGGGCTCGACCTTGGCCGCGTAGCCGACACGCGCCCACATCTGCACGGTCTGACCCGGGCGCGCGGCGCCGGTGAGCGCATGGATCTCGCCATACGGCTTGGCCTGCTCGGCGTATTCCTGCAGTGCCTGCGACAGCGGTTGCATGGACAGGCCTTGCGCCGTGGCCGCGAGTTGCACCCGGGCATAGGCGCGGCCCGCGTTGATTTGCGTGACGCGGTCGTTGCCCTCGGTCACCATCCATAAGAAACCAGGTGTGGAATCAAGCTTCTCTCCGAAGTCCTTGATCTGGCTGGTGCTGGCGTAGTCGTCGGGTCCCGGCGCTTTGCTGCGATCGAACATGCCAATACGGTCCAGCAGTACCACCATCGGATCGAGCAGCGTCAGACCGTCGCGGTGCGCAGCGACCTCGGCGGCCCCCACGCGCAGCACGTTGTAGGACTCCATCACGGTGCGTGGCGTGCTCAGTTCGATACGCCAGGCCTGCGCGGCAATTCGCCGGTGCGCGGCCAGTACCTCGCCCTGACCGACGCCGACCGCGCCGAAACGCAACGCGTAGGGCGACACCGCCGCCCGCATGGCCTGCCATGCGTGCGCCGGCACGGCGCGGCTGATGTCGTAGGCGCTGCGATTCGTATGGCGTCGCAGAATCTGCGCAAACAACGGGTCTCTTTGTACGCTTGCGTCGGGCGACAACCGGATACGCGCCACCGGTCGGCTATCGAGTTTGTCAGCGCCGAACACGCCTTCGGGGAACAGCACAATCTCGGCGCGCAAGCCGCGTTCGCGCGCTGCCAGATCCAGCAACTCCAGAAATGTGCCATGGCTCATCATGATCTGGCGCGACAGCGGGTCGGTCTGCGGCAGCAGGCGCTGCAAATCGCAGCTCAGCGTAATTTCATTGGGCGTTCGCAGGTCGGCCACCCAGGACTGCAGATTATGCGAGTGCGGAGCCAGAATGGCGTAGCTCAGCAGCCAGCGCCGCGCGTCGGGGTCTGAAGTCACTTCGAGACCCGGTCCCCTCCATGCTTCAATGGCCTCGGACGGCATGCCGGCAGTGCAAGCGCTCAGCGCCGTGGTGCCCAGGGCAGCGGCGACACTGCCACCGCCGGCGATACGAATGAAATTACGACGTTGCATGATGTTTGTCCTCGGTCAACACGATCTCAGGCGGCCTTGGCAAACCGATGCTCACCTTGAACCGGCGCTGCCATCAACCCCAGATCAGAAAGCGCTGCCGGTACGGCAAGCGACAGGGGCGTGTGCGGCTCCGCTCCGATCAAGGCGGTGAGCTTGTCATTGGCCAGCGTATGCGGTGTATCCCACAAGTAGCGCATCTCCGACAGCGCTGCCCAGGTGGGTAGCAACAACGCGCCGATTCGCATCAGCGGCCATGGCAATCTGCTGAACCTGACATGCTCCTCAGCCTTGACCCAGCCTTGCGCGCGCGCAACCGGCTCGAGCGCGTCCAGCCACTGTTGCCCCGTCACGCTGTGGCCTTTGAAGTGAAAGCTTTCAAACACACCGAGTTGCGCGCGCCGCTGTGCCACGGCGACAAAGGTGCGTGCCAGGTCCGGCAGATAGGCCCAGGCGGTCGCTACATCGCGCTGACCCGGGTAGCTGAACTTGCCCCTTTGAATGTCTTTCACAATGACCTGATCAAACCAGGTGCCGCGACCACTGCCAAAAAAGTCGCCGGCGCGAATGACCACGCCGCGCACGCCGCAGCGCTGCAGTTGTGCCTCCAGGGCGATGCGAATTTGGCCCTTGACCGTTTGCGCTGCCTGGGGCGTGTCTTCCCGCAACACTGAGGGCATGGCGGTGCCGAAGTTGTAGACATTGCCCGGCAGCATCAAGGTGGCGTTCAGCGCGCGCGCAAGGGCAATGGCAGCGTCCATCATCGGCGCCACCTGGGCGCGCCAGGCCTTGTGGGTGTAGGCGGGGTTGAGCGCATGCACCACCACGGTGGCACCTTGCGCGGCTAACGCCAGTGCCTGCGTATTTTGCAAATCAGCGGCCAGCCACTTGATGTGCGGGTCCGCAGGCACCGCGGCACCGCGGCGAACTTGCCCCAGCACACGCCAACCGGCATCGCGGAAGGCACGGGCGGTGGCCAGGCCAAAGCGACCGCGCGCACCCAGAATGAGAACCGTAGATTGCATGACTTTTCCTTCATCAGTTGAGGCCAAAAGTGGCGCATGAGTGAATTGTGAAATCAGGTGACTTCCAGCACAATTGCATAAATACACATACCAGAGATGCATTTATGAATATCAGCCTGCAACACGGTTTTGACTGGAGCCTGGTGCGCTCGTTCCTGGCGGTGCTGGACCACGGCAGTCTGCTGGGTGCCGCCAGACATCTGAAAATGAGCCAGCCGACCCTGGGACGCCATATGGCCGAATTGGAGAGTCAGTTGGGTGTGGTGCTGTTCGAACGCACCGGGCGCGGTCTGGTGCCGGCGGCTGCGGCGCGGCAGCTCGCGCTTGCTGCCCGAGCCATGGAAGCTGGTGCCTTGCAACTGGCGCAAACGCTTGCCGGCGCACAAACCCAGATCCAGGGCACGGTGCGCATCACCGCCAGCGTGCCGGTAGCCGTGTCTTTGCTGCCGCCGATTCTGGCGCGCATGCGCCAGCGACTGCCCGAGATTCAGATCGAGCTGGTGTCGAGCAACCAGGTCAGCAACCTGCTGCGCCGCGAGGCCGATATTGCGGTGCGCATGGTGCGCCCGGACCAGTCGTCCTTGATCGCCAGGAAAATCGGCAGCGTCGCGCTGGGCGCTTATGCGCACCGCAGCTACCTGGCGCGCCACGCGCCCTTGCGCAAGCCCGCCGACTTGCTGAAGCACGAACTGATTGGCAGCGATGCCGACACCGCCATCCTGCGCGGCTTTGAGGCGATGGGCCATCCGGCAAGCCGCCAGGCTTTCGCCTTGCGCAGCGATGACTTCATCGTGCAGTGGCAGGCGGTGCGCGCCGGCCTGGGCATCGGCTTTTGCGCCGACTACATGACGCGCAAGGAACCCGACGTGCTGCCAGTGCTCGCGGGCCAGCTCAACATACCTCCGCTGCCCATGTGGCTGGCGGTGCACCGCGAGATCCGCAGCAATGTGCGCATCCGCGCCGTGTTTGATTTCCTGGCGCAGGCACTTCCGACCGTGATTTGAAAACTCTCGCGAAGGCGCACAGACCAGCCATCACGCTACCAAATCAATAGCTGTCAGCGCCCGTGCATCAAGCTTTTGCATGCGCTTTGCCATGCAAAGTATGGCCTTGTCCTTGCTGATCACAGTGGCCTGGTGCGCCAGCGCTAGGTCAATGAATTTCTGATCGTCGGCGTCGGTGCAGGTCAGCGCTGCCTTGGGCGCAGCAGCGACGCTCTGCGCGAGTGCATCAAACTGCGCCAGCACCTGATGCGCTTGGCTTTGAAGCAAGTTCAGGCGTTGCACGATCTTTGGGTAGGCCAGCACGCGCGCAAGCTCCTCGCGCATGGCGCTGGTGGCCAGCCAGCGGACTTGCCCGCGCTGCACCGCTGCCTTCAGCACTCGCGTTGCTGGGTCGTCAAACACCAGCACGTCAAGCACGATGTTGGTGTCGAGGACCGCCAAAACGGGGTCGGCAGCCACGGAGTCAGGGCACACGTTCGCTTCGCTCCCGGCGATCTGACTCCATCTTCCCAGCAACCATGTCAAAGCGGAACAAGCGGCATTCAATGGGACCGTTCCACAGCGGCACGCGCCGCGACTCCTTCAGGCGCATGCGGCCCGGCAACTTCAGGTCGGGGGTGAGCACCCAGGCGCTCCAGCCGGGGTAGTTTTTCTTCCAGTGCGAGGCGAGTTGCTGAAAGAAGTCGGCGCCATCGGGCGTTTGTGCAGACTCGCGCGCACCCGGGCGTCCCGCACCCGAGCGGGCGCCCGCCACCCCGGCGACTTCGATGCGTTCGCCATACGGCGGATTGAGCAGCATGACACCCGGAGCTGCGCACGGTGGCAGGCGTTGCAGGGCATCGCCGCCACGAAACTCGATCAGGTCGGCAACCCCGGCGCGCTCGGCGTTGCGCTGCGCGAAGTCCACCATCCGGTGCGCCACGTCACTCCCGAATATCACGGGTTTTTGGCCTGCAGGCCTTGCCAGCTCTGCGTTGGCAGCTTCTGCATTGATAGCGTCCCAGAGGTGCTGCGCAAACGGCAGATACTTCTCGAAGGCAAAGCGGCGGCGTGCGCCGGGCGCGATGCGCTGGGCGATTTGCGCCGCCTCGATGGCAATCGTGCCGCTGCCACAGCACGGGTCGTACAGGGGCAGCAATGGGTCGGCGTTATCGGCCCAACCGCTGGCGGCGAGCATGGCCGCGGCGAGCGTTTCCTTGAGCGGTGCCTCGCCCTTGTCTTCGCGCCAGCCGCGCTTGAACAGCGGCTCGCCCGACGTGTCGATGTAGAGCGAGCACGTGTCGGTGCTCAGGTGCGTGTAGATGCGCACGTCGGGCCAGCGCGTATCCACGTCGGGGCGCACGCCGCCGGCCTTGACGCGGAAGCGGTCGCACACGGCGTCCTTGATCTTGAGCGCGGCAAAGTTCAGCGAGTTCAGCGGGCTGTGCTGCGCCGTGACTTCGACCTTGATGCTCTGGCGCGGCGTGAACCAGGCCTCCCAGGCCACTGCACCGGCCGCGCGGTACAGGTCCTGCTCGTTGCGATAGCCGCTGATTGACAGCAACACCAGCACGCGCTGCGCCAGCCGGCTGTGCAGGTTCAACTGCATGGCCTGACGCCAGGAGCCGTGCAGGGCGATACCCCCGCGCTGCTTCATGACATCGGCACCGGGCAAACCGGTGATGCGTCGCACCTCGCCGGCCAGATACTCCTCGACGCCGGCAGCACAGGGCAGGAACAGTTCGAGCTGATTCACAGCGCCTTCCTCAGACTGGCCGTGGATATGCGCAGGCCTTCGCGGTACTTGGCCACCGTGCGGCGGGCGCACTCGATGCCCTGTTCCTTGAGCATTTCGGAGATTTGGTTGTCGCTAAGGGGGCGGCGCGGGTCTTCGGCGTCGATGAACTGCTTGATCAGGACCCGCACCGCCGTACTGGACGCATTGCCGCCCGAATCCGTGCCCAGGCCCGAGCCGAAAAAGTACTTCAGCTCGAAAGTCCCAAAGGGTGTCGCAATGTACTTGGCCGTGGTCACACGGCTGATGGTCGACTCATGCAGTCCCAGCTCGTCGGCAATCTCGCGCAGCACCAGGGGCCGC
Source organism: Pseudomonadota bacterium (assembly GCA_021812315.1). GTDB lineage: Bacteria > Pseudomonadota > Gammaproteobacteria > Burkholderiales > Burkholderiaceae_C > Rhodoferax. Next base: position 1,501 of record JAKANU010000146.1, on the reverse strand, counting down.
ATGGCCAGCGCTCCATGGGTAAAAAAGCCCTTTTGCCGCTCGACAATGGCGTGGCTGACCCGCAGGATGGTGTCAAAGCGCTGCTGGATGTTCTTGATGAACCAGCGGGCTTCCTGCAGGCGCTGTTGCAAGGCCGCGTAACCGGCGGCCTCATTGCCCCGGCCCCGGCCCTGCCTGAGGGCGTTGGCGTAAATATCGTGAATTCGCAGGCGCGGCATCACTTCGGTGTTCAGACGAACCTCGAATCTGGCCCGGCTGCCGTGACCCACTTTCACCACCAGCACATCGGGCAGCACGGCGTTGCCGCCGACATCGACAAAGCGCCGACCCGGTTTGGGCTCAAGCCCGGCAATCACGGCCATGGCCTCACGCACCGCATCCTGCGCCGCGCCACACAGCGCGGCCAGGCGTCGGACATCGCGTCGCGCCAAAAGGTCCATCGGCTGGGCGCAAATCGCCAGGGCCAGGCCGAGGGTCGCCGGGTCTGGCACATCTGCGTTGCCGGCATCGGCCTGTGCCAGCAGCGACTTGAGTTGCAGGATCAGACACTCGGCCAGGCTGTGCGCGCCGACGCCCCGTGGCTCCATCGACTGCAGAAGATGCAGCGCCACGGTGAAGTGGTGCAGCAGTCCCTCGTACTGCGACGCGTCGGCGCCGGCAAGACCTTCGGCGAGCGCGACCAGCGAATCCTCCAAATACCCGTCGTCATTGAGCGATTCGATCAGAAAGTACAGCGCGGCGCGATCCTCGTCGCCCAGCCGCAGGGTGAGCGCCTGGGCGTGCAAATGACTCTGCAGCGATATCTGCGTGCGGGCCAACTCGTTGACATCGGCGTCATCGCCGGCCTCCGAGCCCTGCGCGTGCGCCCTGGCATCGCCGCCCCATTCGCTGTCGTCGGGCAAAGCGCTGGCGCTGCCATCCCCCTCCCAGCTCTGCGCATCGACCGCTGTAAGCGGCGCAAGCTCCGTATCATTTTCTTCCGTAGAGCCCGTGGAACTTGCATGATCAGCTATCGAATACATAGCAACGTCGGCTTCGTAATCATCCTTTGCAAGAGGTGTGTCAGCATGCGCCAGACCGAATTGCTCGCGCGTCGCCTCCTCGGTGCCGAGTTCGAGAAACGGATTTTCGTCGAGCATTTGCTCGATCTCCGCGCCCAGTTCAAGCGTGGAGAGTTGCAGGAGCCGGATCGATTGCTGGAGCTGTGGCGTGAGCGCCAGATGCTGCGAAACCCGCAGTGAAAGCCCCTGTTTCATGTCAGGCCGCCGCGCCGGGCCGCCCCAAGCAAGGCCACGCCCCCGTGGGGGGCAGCGCAGTACACACGGTGACAAGCGTGGGGGCCATAGCTACATCTTGAAGTGCTCGCCCAGATAAACCCGACGCACATTGGCGTCGTCAACAATCTCGGCGGGGGTCCCCTGCGCCAGCACGCTGCCATCGCTGATGATGTAGGCGTGGTCGCAAATGCCCAGTGTTTCACGCACGTTGTGGTCGGTAATCA
>JAKANU010000145.1 GCA_021812315.1 Pseudomonadota bacterium | reverse complement strand
AAATCAACTCATCGGAGGACACACCATGTATGTATCTTTGTGGAATCAGCCGAACAGCCTGTTGAGTCAATTTGAACTTCTGCGGCGGGAATTGGACGAGGCGTTCGGGGTGTCGGGCCTGCCCAACAGCATCCGCTCGGTGACAGCTGGAACCTTGCCTGCCATCAACGTAGGGCGTACCTTGAACAGCGTGGAGGTCTATGTCTTCGCACCCGGCCTGGACGCGTCCAAGGTCGATGTCACGCTAGACCGCGGCGTATTGCGCATTTCCGGGGAGCGCGCATCAGGCATCCCGGAAAGCGACAAGTCCGTGCAAATCTACACACGCGAGAGGTTGGCAGGCGGTTTCAGCCGCACAGTCTCGCTGCCTGATGACGTCGATCCCGGACAGGTGAACGCAAGCTACCGGGACGGCGTACTGCAAGTCAGCATCGCGCTGCGCGAATCGGCCCAACCCAAGCGCATCACCGTGCAGTGATACACATCGTAGTTCAGGAGAAAACATCATGAGCGACAACAAACAAGCGACCCGCGCCAGCGCGGAACCCGAACTGCAACGCGCGGTACCCCCAGCGGTCGACGTGTTCGAGGACGCCTCCGGCATTACCTTGCTGGCCGACATGCCTGGCGTATCGAAAGATCAACTGGAGTTGAAGGTGGACGGCGACGCGTTATTGATCGAAGGCAGTGTGACTTCACGCACGCCCGAGGGTCTGGAGGCAATTTATGCCGAGGTGCGGGTGCCGCGCTACCGCCGCAGTTTCACGCTGAGCCGGGAACTCGACACGACCCGAATCGCAGCCAACCTGAAGGACGGAGTTCTGAGTTTGCGCATACCCAAACAGGAGCATGCGCAGCCGCGCAGGATATCCGTCACGGCTGGTTGAGGATCGCGTCTGCGAGTCACTGGCCTTGCGGGCGTTTGACGGCATGAGGCGGGGCCCCTGCCCCGTCCTCTGCTGCCACGACCAGAGCACCGGGTTGTTGCAGCCGGTTATTTGGCTCCCGGCACCTTGCCCTGCACGCCCTTGACGTAGAAATTGACGCCACTGAGGAACTTGTCGTCAGCCACGGCGTCCTTGGCGACCTGCACCTTGCCGGTGTTGTCAACAATCGGGCCTTTCCAGATCGCGAAGCTCCCGTCCGCCAGACCCTTCTTCACTTCCTCCACCTTGGCCTTGGTCTCGGCCGGCACGTCTTCGGCGATCGAGACAATGTCAATCGCGCCTTCCTTGACACCCCACCAGGCCGCAGTGCCACCCTTCCACGTGCCGTCAAGCGCTTCCTTGGTCGCCTTGATGTAATACGGACCCCAGTTGATGATGCTTGAAGCCAGGTGCGCCTTCGGGCCATAGGCGGTCATGTCGGAATCCCAGCCAAAGGCCCGCTTGCCTTTGGCTTCGGCAGTCTTGAGCACCGCGGGCGAATCGGTGTTCTGGAACAGCACGTCCGCACCACCGTTGATCAGCGATGTCGCGGCTTCGGTTTCCTTTGGCGGATTGAACCACTCGCCGACCCACACCACCTTGGTCTTGATCTTCGGGTTGCTCGATTGCGCCCCCAGGGTGAAGCTGTTGATGTTGCGCACCACCTCGGGAATGGGTACCGAAGCCACCACGCCCAGCGTGTTCGACTTGGTCATCTTCCCGGCAATGACTCCGGCCATGTAGGCGCCCTCGTAGGTCCGGCTGTCGTAGGTACGCATGTTCTCGGCCTGTTTGTAGCCAGTCGCGTGCTCGAACTTCACGTCCTTGCTGTCGGCGGCAACCTTGAGCATGGTCTCCATGTAGCCAAACGTGGTGCCGAAGATCAGCTTGTTGCCCTGACTCACCATGTCGCGGATCACCCGCTCGGCGTCAGCCGACTCGGGAACACTTTCCACAAACGAAGTCTTGACCTTGTCGCCGAACTCCTTCTCGATCGCCTTGCGACCGTTGTCGTGCGCAAAGGTCCAGCCACCGTCGCCCACCGGGCCGACGTAGGCAAACGCTATCTTCAGTGGTTCCGCTTTCGCAGCGGAAGCAGCCGCCACGGGCGCCGGTGCCGCAGCCGGCGCAGGGGCGGCTTCTTCCTTCTTGCCGCAACCCAGCAGCGTGGCGGATGCCACGGCTGAGAGTGCCGCAATCTTGAGCAATGATCGTAGTTGCAGGTCGGTCATGAGAGTTCTTTCCTTCAAAGGGTGGTGAGGGATGGTCGAAGCTGGAATTATGGACCGGAATTTTCAGCTGCCCGGATAGAAAGGCCTGCCGATCGAGGCCGGCATGTTGATGCGAATCCAGCGCGGGTTGCGCGAGATCAGCGCCAGCACCGCGATGGTCGCGAGGTAGGGCAACATGGTCAGCAGTTGACTGGGTAGTTCCACGCCGATGCCCTGCAAATGAAACTGCAGCATCGTCACGCCACCAAAGAGATAGGCCCCTAGCAGCACTCGGGCCGGTCGCCAAGTGGCAAATGTCGTCAACGCCAGCGCAATCCAGCCTTTGCCTGCCACCATGCCTTCAACCCACAGCGGCGTATAGATAATCGAGATATAGGCTCCGGCCAGGCCACACAGTGCACCGCCAGCGACGACCGCCGCCAGCCGGATGCGACGCACCGGATAACCCAGCGCATGCGCCGATTCGGGGCTCTCTCCAACGCTGCGCAACACGAGGCCGGCGCGGGTGCGATACAGAAACCATATCAAGGCAAACGACAGTGCAACCGTCAGGTATACCAGCGGGTGGTGGCGAAACAGGGCTGCACCGAACCAGGGAATGTCCGCCAGGTAAGGCAGGGCGAAAGTAAGGCGTTCAGGAATTCTCTCCTGCACATAACCAATGCCGACGAAAGCCGAAAATCCGGCTCCAAACAAACTCACCGCAAGGCCCGTCGCATATTGATTGGCATTGAGCCAGATCACCAGCAAACCGAACAACAGGGACAACAGGGCGCCTGCACCCATACCCGCGACGAAACCAAGCACGTCACTGCCGCTGTGCACGACCGCAGCAAACCCGGCAATGGCGGCACACAGCATCATGCCTTCAGCACCCAGATTGACGATGCCAGCTTTCTCGTTGATCAGCATCCCCAAAGAAGCGAGCGCCAGTACGGTACCCGCGTTGAGCGTGGCGGCAACCAGCAGGGCATAGGATTCCATCATTTGCCCCACTTCAGGCGGTAGTTGACCAGCGTATCGCACGCCAGCAGGCTGAACAGCAGCAAGCCCTGGAATACGCCGGTAAGCGACTTGGGTAGACCCAGACGCGATTGGGCCAGTTCGCCGCCAATGTAAAACATGCTCATCAGTACCGACGAAAACACCATGCCGGCGGGATGCAGGCGCCCGACGAAGGCGACGATGATTGCGGCGAAGCCGTACCCGGCCGGCACGTAGGGCGTCAACTGCCCGATCGGGCCTGCGACTTCAAGCGCACCGGCCAGACCGGCCAGGCCACCCGAAACCATCAGCGCAACCCACAAGGTCCGCCGCGAGGAAAAGCCGGCGTAGCGGGCTGCGGCGGGTGCCAACCCACCCACCTGCTGGGCAAAACCGGCACGGGTTCGAAACAGAAACAACCAGGTGCCTATCACCGCCGCGATAGCGAAAAACACGCCTATGCTGATTCTGGACCCCTGAACCAAACGCGGGATACGGGTCACCAGTTCAAAAGTCCTGGTTTGCGGAAAGTTGTAGCCCTGGGGGTCCTTCCATGGGCCGGCCACCAGGTAGCCGAGCACTTGCACCGCCACATAGACCAGCATCAGACTGACCAGGATCTCGTTGGCATGAAAGCGCTCGCGCAGCCAGGCCGTGATCGCTGCCCAGAACATGCCACCCAAGATACCCGCGCCGATGATGGGAATCACAATCAGTGTGCTTGTGGTCCGGTCGGCCAGCAGCGCGATGCCACCACCGGCAATGGCGCCTAGTACGTATTGACCTTCGGCGCCAATGTTCCAGATATTGGATCGAAAACACACGGCAAGTCCCAGCGCAATCAACAGCAGCGGAGTTGCCTTGACAGTGAGTTCGCCCAGCGCGTAAGGACTGCGGATCGGCTCCCAGAAGAACACCCGCAGACTGCTCACTGGGTCCTTGCCCAGAGCGCTAAACAGCAAACTTCCCAGCACGACCGTTACGGCCAAAGCCAGCAGCGGCGAGGCATAACCCCAAACGGCCGAAGCTTGCAATCTGGCTTCAAGCTTGAGCATGGTCGGCGATCCGATCTTCCTCTGGCGGCGAGGCCTGACCGTGCCGCGCAGCAGAGGTCGCTTCGCGGGTCCACAGACCACTCATCCATTCACCAATCTTCTCGACCGTGGCCTCGCGCACGAGCACGGACGGGGACAGGCGGCCGCGCGCAATGACATACATCCGGTCACACAGTTCAAACAGTTCCTCGAGCTCTTCGCTGACGACCAGCACCGCACAACCGGCGTCGCGCAATTCGAGAATTTCGCCGCGGATTTGCGCTGCCGCACCGACATCAACACCCCAGGTCGGTTGCGAGACGATGAACAACCTGGGGGCTGCATCGATTTCGCGGCCAACAATGAACTTCTGCAAATTACCACCCGACAGCGACTGCGCCGCCGCACGCACCCCGTGGGCCTTGACGTTGAAGCGACGCAAGATATCCCGGGTCTGGTGCTGCAACCGGCGCGCGCGGATCCAGCCGCCGGCAAACTTTCGAGAGGAAACCGACTCTTCACGCGTCAGCAGCAGGTTGTGCGCCAATCCGAGCGTCGCCACGGCCCCGCGCCCGAGTCTTTCTTCGGGCACAAAGTGCAAGCCGAGCTCGCGGCGCTGGCGCGGGTTCAGACCGGACACATCGGCACCCTCGATCAGGATCGCGCCGGCGCGGGCTCGCACGTCCTCGCCCGACAACGCATACAACAGTTCCTTCTGACCATTGCCCGATACGCCAGCAACGCCGACAACTTCGCCGGCGTGAACCCGCAGAGACAGCCCCTGCAGGTCGACACCAAACTGATCTTCTCGGGCCAGACTCAACTGCTCGACACGCAGCACCACCGGGCCGGGCTTCATTTCCCGATGCGTCAGAGGCGGCGGCTCGGCGCCAATCATCATGCGCGACAGCGAGGCGTTCGACTCCTGTGACGGATCGCACACACCAGTGACTTTGCCACCGCGCAGAACCGTGCAGGCGCTGCACAATTCACGGATCTCGTGGAGTTTGTGACTGATGTACAAAATGCTGCAGCCTTCAGAGGCCAGTTTTCGCAGCACGACGAACAGCTTTTCCACGGCCTGGGGTGTGAGCACCGAGGTTGGCTCATCGAGAATGAGAAGCTCCGGACGGGTCAACAGCGCACGAATGATCTCGACTCGCTGCATTTCTCCAACGCTCAAGGTGTGCACCGGTCGGGCCGGATCGATATCCAGCCCGTATTCATTGGCCTTGGCAAGGATGCTGGCGCGAACCTGATCGAGCGAATTGCGCGTCAGGCCGAGCCAAACGTTTTCGGCCACAGTCATCGTCTCAAACAGATTGAAGTGCTGGAACACCATGCTGATGCCGTTGGCACGCGCCTCGCGGGGGCTGCGGATCTGCATCAACTGTCCATTGAGCATCATCGCTCCCGCGTCGGGCCGGACAGCGCCATAAATGATCTTCATCAGAGTCGACTTACCCGCACCATTCTCCCCGAGCACAGCGTGAATCTGGCCAGGCATGACGCTCAGCGATACGGCATCGTTGGCGACGACGCCAGGATAACTTTTGCTGATGCCCGAGAGTTGCAGCCGCGCGATGGTCATGGGGCTCTATGCTAACGTCTTTCGCCGACGCGACAAACCGATGCGATCACTGCATTGCCGCAGTCGCCAGCTCAAAATCCGTTATGCTTGGGGTTCCACGCGATGCGCTCGGCCAACCCGGCGCCATTGCACGTTACCCGGTCGGCGCATGGCTACCCGTCGTGCACATCCGGTACCATTAACTGATGCGGGACACAACCCCGCAAGGAGCCATGCCAATGCCACACAGCGCGCCACTTCGCCTGCACGTGCCTGAGCCCACCGGGCGACCGGGTCACGACACCGACTTTTCCTACCTCCCCGTTTCTGCTGCCGGCGAGATTCGACGCCCACCCGTTGACTCGCGCCCCGCCGATACCAGTGACCTCGCGTTCACACTGATTCGCGTACTCGACGACAAGGGTCAGGCAATCGGGCCCTGGGCGCCGCAGGTTGACCTCGACGTGTTGCGCCGCGGGCTGCGTGCAATGATGAAGACCCGGGCCTTTGACGCGCGCATGCTGATTGCCCAGCGGCAAAAGAAGATGTCGTTTTACATGCAATGCCTGGGCGAAGAGGCCATCGCTACAGCCCATGCGCTAGCACTGGGCGAAGGCGATATGTGCTTTCCGACCTACCGCCAGCAGGGTTTGCTGCTGGCACGCGAAGACGTCTCGATGGTGGAGATGATCTGCCAGCTCTTTTCCAACGAAGGCGATCCGTTGAAAGGACGTCAGCTACCGGTGATGTATTCGTACAAGAGCAAGGGGTTCTTCTCGATTTCGGGCAATCTCGCCACCCAGGTGATTCAGGCAGTTGGATGGGCCATGGCCTCGGCCATCAAGGGCGATACCCGGGTGGCATCAAGCTGGATCGGTGACGGAGCTACCGCCGAGGCGGACTTTCACACCGGGCTGACCTTTGCGCATGTGTACCGCGCGCCAGTGATTCTCAACGTTGTCAACAACCAGTGGGCCATCTCCACCTTCCAGGCCATTGCCGGTGGCGAAGGCACCACGTTCGCAGCGCGGGGCGTGGGCAATGGCATCGCATCCTTGCGTGTCGATGGCAATGATTTTCTGGCCGTGTACGCTGCCTCCCAGTGGGCTCTTGAGCGTGCGCGCGGCAATTTCGGTCCGACGCTGATCGAGTGGGTGACGTACCGCGCCGGGCCGCATTCGACGTCGGACGATCCGAGCAAGTATCGCCCGGCCAACGACGCCGCGCGCTTTCCGCTGGGCGACCCGATCGCGCGACTCAAGCAGCACCTGATCGGGCTGGGTGCGTGGTCCGAACAGGAACATGCCGCAGCGCAGAAGGAACTCGAAGCCGAAGTGGCCGCAGCGCAAAAGGAGGCTGAACGTTTCGGCACGCTGGTCGATGGACACCTGCAAAGCCCGGCTTCAATGTTTGAGGATGTCTACAAGGACATGCCCCAGCACTTGCGCCGGCAACGTCAGCAACTGGGGATCTGATCATGAAATCTACCCACCACCCCAAGACCACCCCCATGACCATGATCCAGGCCCTGCGCTCGGCCATGGACGTGATGCTTGAACGCGACCCGAACGTGGTCGTTTACGGGCAGGACGTCGGCTATTTTGTTGGCGTGTTCCGTTGC
>JAKANU010000144.1 GCA_021812315.1 Pseudomonadota bacterium | reverse complement strand
GAGCCCGGCTAGCACAAATAGGCTGCGTACGCAAGCAAGCATCTTCATACTCTACTCTCCTTCATGGGATTAATTTTCGCGACAGTATAGCGCTGAGCTGTGGCGCGGCGTTGAGGAGGTCGTGAGCTGCGCTGACGGCCGCATCCGCATCTACTCATACAGGCCCGGGCGCGCCTTGCCGCGGAACACGTAGTACGAAAACGCGGTGTAGGCGACGATGAACGGCAGCACGATGAGCGCGCCGATGAGCACCACTTTCAGCGACGATGCATGGGCCGCTGCCTGCCAGAAGGTCATGCGGTCGATCACCACATAGGGAAACAGGCTGTAGGCAAGCCCGAGGAAGGCCAGCACGAAGATCGCCACGGTACCGGCGAACGGCTTCCAGTGTGCGACTCCGGGCGCTGCGCGGCGCAGGCGCCCCGCCGAGCGCCACACCCAGATCCACGCAACAAGTGTTGCCAGTGGCAGCAGCATCAGGGCGAGCGTGCGCGGAAAATCGAACCACTTCAGCTGCACGGTATGACTCACGATTGGCGTGGCCACACTCACCGCGGCAACGCCCAACGCAACCCACAGCAAGCCCCAGCGCACCCATGCAGCGGCCTTTCTCTGCAGCTTTCCCTCGGTTTTGTAGATCAGCCAGGCGGCACCCAGCAGCACGTAGGCGCCGCACAGCGAGGCACCGACCACCAGCGCGTATAGCAGATAGCCAAAGCCCGGGGCGAAGCCGGTGATGTAGCGCCCGAGCATCAGGCCTTGCGAAAACGCTGCAAGGAAGGATCCGACGTAGAACAGCCAGTTCCACAGTTCGCGGTGCCAGCCCTCGGCCTTGACGCGGAACTCGAACGCCACGCCGCGCAGCATCAGGCCGATCAGCATCGACGCCACCGGTAAATAGAGCGCACCGAGCACGACGCCGTGCGCCTGCGGGAACGCTACCAGGAGAATGCCAACGCCCAGCACCAGCCAGGTTTCGTTGGCGTCCCAGAACGGCCCGATCGAGGCCACCATCAACTCCTGTTCGTGTACGTCCGCCGCCGGCATGAGCATGCCCACGCCGAGGTCGTAGCCGTCGAGCACCACGTAGGCGAGTACCGCCACGCCCATCAGCGCGGCAAAAATCAGTGGCAGGTCGAGGTTCATGCTGCGACTGCCTTGGCCGGGCTTGCACCCTTGCCCGCAAGGTGCGTGATCACCACCATGTAGGCTCCGAGCATCAGCGCGTAGACCAGGACGTAGCCCGTCAGGCTGGCGCCAAGCTGCGCTTCGGAGACCTGGCCCACGGCTTCGGAGGTTCGCAGGATGCCTGTAACCAGCCAGGGCTGGCGACCGACTTCCGTGACCAGCCAGCCGGCGAGCGTCGCCACCCAGCCGGAAAAGGTGAAACCGGCAAGGCTCCACAGCAGCCACCTGGGTGCAGCCGCACCGCTGCGCTGGACCCAGGCGCTGGTCCACGCCAGCGCAAGCATCGTCATCCCGAGCGCCAGCATCAGGCGAAAGCCGAAAAACACCGGCGCCACCGGCGGCGCGTCCGGTGCAAACGCAGAGATGCCCTTGACCTCACCGTCCGGATCGTGTTTCAGGATCAGGCTCGCGAGCCTCGGTATTTCGATCGCGTAGTCGTTGTGCCGCGTTTCCTCATTGGGCACAGCGAACAGCACCAGCGGCGCACCGCGCTCAGTGTTCCACAGCGCCTCGATCGCGGCAACTTTCGCGCTCTGGTGCTCCAACGTGTTCAAGCCGTGCTGGTCGCCGACAAAGATCTGCACCGGCGCAATCACCGCAGCGACCATCACACCCGCGCGCAGTGTGCGCAGCGCCGAGGCGTCCGCGCCGTCGTGCAGCAAGCGCCAGGCCGACAGCCCGGCGACCACGAACGAGGTGGTCAGTGCGGAGGCCAGCAGCATGTGCGCCATGCGGTATGGAAATGACGGATTGAAAATGATCTGTAGCCAGTCGTCGGCGACCAGCACGCCGTCGGCGAGCACCTGCCCGGCAGGGGTGTGCATCCAGGAATTGAGCGCCAGGATCCAGAAGGCAGAGAACAGGGTGCCGATTGCGACCAGCAGGGTGGCACCTATGTGAACCCAGGCCGGCACCCGATTCATGCCAAACAGCATCACGCCGAGAAAAGTCGCTTCCAGAAAGAACGCCGTCAGCACTTCGAACGCCAACAGCGGCCCGGCGATGTTGCCGACGCGGTTCATGAAACCCGGCCAGTTGGTGCCAAACTGAAATGACATGGTGATGCCGGTGACCACGCCCATGGCGAAAGTCAGGGCGAATATCTTCACCCACAGTTTGTAGGTCGCCAGCCAGGTGGTATCGCCGCTCCTGGCGTAGCGGATGCGGAAGTACACCAAAAACCACGCCAGCGCGATGCTCAGGCTGGGAAACAGGATATGAAAGCCGATGTTCAGCCCGAACTGGGCGCGCGCTAACTGCAGGACATCAGGGTTGTCAATCATGGTCGGAAATCAAGCGCGAAGGGTGACGACCCCGCGCCCGCTGGTTATCTTACGCCACCGCAGAGTCGGCACGGCGTACGGCCCATGCCATACTTGGCATCAGGAGCTTGAATGACCCACTTGTTCAAGAGGATCGGAATGAACCAAACATCAGCGTGGCGCGCATGACGGGCATGGGCAGCATGGCCGTGTTGACGGATTTGTACCCCTCACTGGCACACGTACATCCCGCACCTGGCGCGCCAGGCTCACGCTTGAGAGTTCTCGATGTGCCAGCCCAGACTGTCTTGTTCAGTGAAAACAACTCGTGCCCGGGTTTTCCACTGGTGTTGAGCGGTGAAATAAGGGTGTCGCGCAACTCGGGTGACGGTCGGTCGCTGGAGCTGTATCGGGTGGTGCCGGGTGAGTTGTGCCTGGTGTCAAGTGCCTGCCTGTTTCGTGCCCAGCCGCTGTCGGCGTGTGGCGTGACCACCAAGCCCAGCACCTTGGTGCTGATCGAACCAGACTTGTTCACGCGCTGGCTGGAAACGCCGGCATTTCGAAACGATGTGTTGGGCCTGTTTGCCGATCGCATGGCTGATTTGACCCTGCTGATTGACGCCGTTGCGTTTCACAAACTGGACCGGCGCCTGGCAGGCGCTTTGCTCGGGCGCGGCCAGCATCTGAAGCTGACGCACCAGAGCCTCGCCGACGAGCTCGGCACCGTGCGTGAAATGGTCACGCGCCTGCTGCGCCGCTTTGAACGGGAGGGCTGGGTCAGCCTGGGCCGCGAACAGATTCAAATTGTCGACAGTGCGGCGTTGCGGGCCCTGGTAGGCACCAACCCGCTGTAATACCGGCAGTGGCAACGCTGGGTGACTTGAGTCACAGACAATTTGCCGCATGCGCCGTGTAATGCGCCAGTCTGGCTCAATTTGGTCAGCAACTCTAGGAGCGTTTATGAAATTGAATGTTGGCGGCATGGACCGCATCCTGCGCATTGTTCTGGGTCTGGCGCTGATCGGCATGACACTCGTCGGCACGATCGGTGTCTGGGGCTGGCTGGGTGTCGTGCCCCTGGCCACAGGTGCCATAGGTTGGTGCCCGCCTTACGCCATCTTTGGCTTCAGCACTTGTTCGACGAAGGAGTAGACCGTTCTTCAATCGTCACTTGTCAACCTATTCGTAGCTATTGAGTCGGCACTTTAGGCGCCGCTGGTCCTGGCAGAGCTATGCCGTGGCAGCGCTTGCGGTCGTGGCGTGGAATTCGCGCTGATAGCGATCCAGGCTTCCGATGGATCCGCAGACGATCACGTTGTCGTCGGCGAGCACGGAAAACTGCTCATCAAACTCCACCAGCACTTCGCCCCTGCGCTGCACGGCGATCACCTTCGCGCCGGTGCTTTCAATCGCCTCGTTGTGCCAGGGATGGCCGCCCGCCAGCGCCCCGGCACTCAGGCGCAGGAACTTGATCTTGCTTTCGACATTCACCACCTGTTCGGCCAGCAGGTGGTAGGCGAGTATCTGCCCCGCCACCTGACCGACTGAAACCGCAATGTCGGCGCCGGCGCGATAAATGCGCGCCGTGTTCGGTGTACGCAGCACCCGCACAATCAGCGGGATTTCGGGCGCGTGGTGGCGCACCACGGCCGTCGCAAAAACCGATTCGCTGTCGTCACTGAGTGCCAGAATCACCGCGCTGGCTTGGCGAATCCCGGCTTGTTGCAAGGTTGCCGGCTCCAGCACACTGCCCAGCACGTCCACGCCGGGCGCCGGGAGCAGGTCAATGACCACGCAGACTTCACCGGCGTCGTGCAGCATCTCGACGATCTTGCGCCCCACGGCACCGTAACCGGCAACGATGATGGGCCCACTGCGACGGATCGGCATGGCCATGCGCTCGACCTGCTCCAGGTTGCCCTGTGAGCCCACCGCGACGACAATGGCGCCCGGCTCGATGCGCGTTTGCGGCCCCATGTCAGCGCTGAATGCGCCACCATGCCATTGCCCGATCAGCGACACGCCGTGGCGCTCGCGCAGACGCAGTTCACCGAGTGCTTTGCCGGCCAGTGGGCTGTCGGCGCGAACCCGAAATTCGACCATGCCGATCTGCGTGCCCAGCAAGTGCATGCCTTCGGCCGGCGGACTGATGCGTGTACTGGCGTGCGAGGCCAGCGCAGCACCGAGCACATGCGCCGGAGTGAAAACGTCGGTGGCGCCGATCTGCAGCATCGGCGAGCGATAGATCGGGTCGTCAGCCAGGGCGTAGATGGGGCCGGTGAAACCGAGTTCGCGCACGGTGAGCGCACAGGTTGCGTTGGCGTGGTCGCCGGCGTTGGTGACCACCGCCCGGGCTTCCTTCACGCGCGCCAGTACGGCGGGCTCTTCGGCAAGTTTGCCCACCACCACGTTGTAGTGCCGGTCACGCAGGTTGCGCGCCAGCGCCAGGTTCTCTTCGAAGATGACAAAGGGCGATTTGGCGCTGTCGAATTCCTCAAGCAGGGATTCAATGGCCGGACCGTAGTGATAGAACAGCACCTTGCCCACCATTGGCGGCAGCGTGTGCTGCAGCCGCACTTCGAATTTTTCCTCGAAATACGGCAGCACCAGGACCGGGAAGATCAGAAAAATCAGGAACTGCCCGAGCAACTGACCGAGGATGACGAACAACGCCATCAGCGGATGCCGCCAATGGTTGTCGGCACCATAGCCGGTGGTGGTCAGTGTTTCGGTAGCCCACTGGATGCTTTCAAGAAAGGTCCGTGGCGTGCCCTCGAGTTGACTCATGCCCAGCATGTAGATCGTGCCCAGCACCAGCACGGCACTGGGCAGCAGCGCCAGCAGGGCAAGCAGGCGTTTGGTGGAGCGTTTGAGTTTGGTCGGCATGGCCAAGTGACTGTGAGCGGTCGCGGCCAAGTATCGTCGGCACGGCGGCGCAGGTCAATTGGCAGATGGATGCTGGTCGGGCGCGGGACGCCCAAATGCGCTGCGAACCGATGTACCATAGCCCTTAATCCAGCTCAGATATTCGAGAGAAGGAAAACCATGCCCTTACAACTTCATCTTTTCGGAGTCCGTCATTGGTTGGCCAATGCGTCGTTGCTGGCGACCTTGGCGCTGCTCGCTGGGCCTACATGGGCTCAGGAAATCGTGATTGGCGGCACCGGCAACGCGCTCGGTACCATGCGCTTGCTGGGACAGGCCTTTGTCAAGGCTCATCCGACGATGAAGGTCACGGTGCTGGAGAGTATCGGCAGCAGCGGAGCGGCCAAGGCCGTGCCTAAAGGTGCGGTCGCGCTGGGATTGATGGTGCGTCCGCTCACGGCCAGCGAGGCTGCAAGCGGCCTCGTTGCCAACGAGTACGCGCGCAGCCCGACGGTTTTTGCGGTCGCCTCGAAGTCGGCGGTGACCGGAATAACCCGCCAGCAGATAGCCGACATCTACGCGGGGAAACTTACAAGTTGGCCTGACGGGACCCAGATCCGGCCGGTCCTGCGTCAGCCCGGTGACGACAACACGGTGCAGATTCGTGCGCTTTCGCCAGACATCGACCAAGCCCTTCGTGTAGCCGAAAGTCGTGCCGGTCTGCCCTACGCGGTGATTGATCAGGAGGCGGCCGACAAGATGGAGAGCATTCCCGGGGCCATCGGGGTGACGACCTTGGCGCTTATCAAATCCGAGGGACGCGCACTGCGGGCTCTGAACCTTGACGGCATCGAGCCTACGCCGGAGCAATTGGCATCGGGCGCGTACCCGCTGGTCAAGCACTTCTTTCTGGTCTCGCTGCGCCAACCATCGCCCGCTGCAAGCGAGTTTGTGGCATTCGTCGGGTCTGCGACCGGGCGCGCCATTTTGACGCGAACGGGACATTGGGTGCCCTGACTGGCTAGCCAAGCGGGGCCCTATTGTTTGCAAGAAAAAGCGATCTCGCGAAGATCATCACCAACTGGGCGATCATGATCGCCATGCTGGTGGCGGTCAGCTTGCCCCTGGGCTACGCACTGAGTGCATTTGACGAAGTATCCAAATCCCTGACGTTCAAGGCCAGAGTCAAGGCCTCGGCGCTGGAGACGCTGATCGCGACTAGTCCGATGATCTGGATGTTTGCCGAAAACAGGATGCAAGGTCTGATCGCGAGGGAGCCAGTGCCCTTGGAGAATGAACTGGTGCAGATTTATGACGCCAAAAAGCAACTTTTGGTCGAGAGCGGGCGCCCGCAGGGGTTCTTGGCGCTGACTCGGAGCTACTCAATGTTCGACGGCAACCGCGTTGCCGGTGAGATCAGGGTCAGCGCGTCGGTCGAACATATCGTCTATCGCACGCTGGGTGTTGGCTTGTTAAGCATGGTCCTTGCGGCGCTGGTCTTTCTGGTGATGCGCGTGTTGCCGCTTCGCGCCCTGCGCCGCACGGCTAGCGCCTTGATCGAGGAAAAAGAGCGGGCGGAGACGACCCTTCGATCCATCAGCGACGCCGTTAGCACCATTGACGAGACTGGCAAGCTCAAGCAGATCAATCCGGCGGGCCTGGCGATGCTTGAGGCCGGCAGCCCGGCGAGCCTGATTGGTCAACCGATGGTGGAACGGGTGGCGCCCGAGTATCGTGCCGAATATATGGATTTGCACCGGCGCGTGCTCGCTGGCCAAACCGCGCAGATGCAGTACGAAGCGGTTGGTCTGCGCGGTGGACGACGCTGGCTGGAGATGAGTGCAGTTCCTTTTCACGATCACGGACAGGTTGTTCAACTCGCGGTCACCCGCGATGTGACCGAGCGCAAACATGCTGAGGAAGAAATTAATCACCTGGCCTTTTTCGATCAATTGACCAACTTGCCGAACCGCCGACTTCTGCTTGATCGCATGAGTCAGGCCATGAGTGCGAGTGGGCGCACCGGCAGCTTTGCCGCGCTGCTCTTCATTGACTTGGACCGCTTCAAGTCGGTCAACGACGCCCTGGGGCACGCC
>JAKANU010000143.1 GCA_021812315.1 Pseudomonadota bacterium | reverse complement strand
CGTACGACGATGTCTTTGGCCACCGGATACAGGCAGGACACCACGTAGCTGGTCCAGCCGCGCGACTCCACCTCCACCATGCACAGCCGGCAGCCGCCAAAGGCTTCCAGTTTTTCGTGATGGCACAGGGTAGGGATGTAGATGCCTGCCTTCTGCGCTGCCTGCAAAACCGTCGTGCCAGCTGCGGCCTTGACCTGCTGGTCGTCGATGGTAAAAACAATTTCAGTCATTTGGCGTCACTCCCGGCAGCAATCTTCGCTTCGTACTCGGGCTTGAAATAGCGGAACATACTTTTCAGTGGGTCGCCGGAGGTCTTGCCCAGCGCGCACAGGCTGGCCACGCCCGTGACATCGATCAGGTCCTGCAGGCGCTCGATGTCGCCAGCCTTGCCCCGGCCCTCGGTGATGCGGGTCAGGATCTGCAGCATCTGCGTCATGCCCTCGCGACACGGCACGCACTTGCCGCAGGATTCCTTGGTCAGGAAGTCCATCAGGTAGCGCGCCACTTCGACCATATCGGTGTCTTCGTCCATCAGCAGCAGGCCGCCTGCACCAATCGGTGCGCCGAGCTTGGACATACCGTCAAAGTCCAGCGGAGCGTCAATCAGCTCCGCCGGAATCGAGCCGCCCATGGCGCCGCCAAAGTGGATGGCCTTCAAGGTCTTGCCGTCGCGCACGCCACCGCCAATGTCATGCACCAGCGTGCGCAGCGGTGTACCCATGGGCACTTCCACGATACCGCTGTTCACCACGTGGCCTGAGAGTGACACCAGCTTGGTGCCCTTGCTCTTTTCAGAGCCGATGCTGGTGAACCAGTCTGCCCCCTTGCTGATGATCTGCGGCACATTGGCCCAGGTCTCGACATTGTTCAGGTTGCTCGGCTTGTCCCAGATGCCAGAGACCGAGGTGCGGATGTACTTGGGTCTGGGTTCCGGCACCTTACCTTCGATGGAGCGCATCAGTGCAGAGGATTCGCCCGAGACAAAAATACCGACGTCGAAGTGCAGCTCGCATTCGAAGTCGAAACCAGTGCCCAAAATGTTCTTGCCCAGCAGACCATATTCCGCCGCCTGGGCCAGCGCATTGCGCACGTGCTTCTCCAGCAGCGGCATGTCGTGGCGCGTGTACATGAAGCCCTGTTGCGCGCCGATGGCGTAGGCACCGATGATCAGGCCCTCCAGAATCTTGTGCGGGTTGCCGGTGAGCATGGCGCGGTCCATGAAGGCGGCGGATTCGCCTTCGTGTCCGTTGACGATCACGTACTTGGTTTTCTCCGGAGCGCTTCGGGTGGTCTCCCATTTCATTCCGGCCGGAAAACCGCCGCCGCCACGGCCGCGCAGATTCGCCTTCTTGACTTCATCGAGCACCTGCTCCGGGCTCATGGTGGTCAAGGCCTTGACCAGCGCCGCGTAGCCGCCCACCGCCAGATAGTCGTCGATTTTCATCGGGTCGATCTTCGGGTTGTCGCCTATCAAGAGCCGCGTCTGGTGCTTGTAGAACGGCACCTCCTGCATGTGTACTGCCTTGGCGCCTGTCTTCGGATCCTTGTAGACCAGACGCTCGACCACTTCACCTTTCAGCGTGGCTTGAATGACCTCGGGCACATCAGCAGGGCTGACTTCGAAGTAGCAGATGTCGCCGGGCGTGACGACGACGTTCGGTCCCTTCTCGCAGTAGCCGTGGCAACCGGTGGTTCTGACCTCGATCCTGTCGCCGAGCGGGGCGGCTGCAGCCTTGAAGGCGGCAGCGACCGCAGCCGAGTCCAGACCGTCGCAGGCGGCACCGGCGCAGACGGCGATGCAGGGTTTGGCGCTGTCGCGCCTGGCCAGGAGCTCTGCCCTGAATTTTTCCAGCTCGGCGGCTGACTGCAACTTTGGCATGGGGTGACCTACTCGTATTGTTTCAGGACGTCTTCGATTCTGTCCGGCGTCATCCGGCCATAGTGCTTGCCGTCGACAATCAGTTCCGGTGCGATGCTGCAGCTGCCCAGACAGGCGCCGGTTGCGAACGTGAACCTGGCGTCGGCGTCGGTCTCGCCATCCTTCAGGCCGGTGAGTTCCTCGACCTTGGCCTGCAGCCTGGCCGCACCGCGCAGGTGGCAGGTCATGCCGGTGCATACATGCACTTCGTGGCGACCTTTGGGGGTCAGGCTGAAGGTCTTGTAGAAGCTGGCGATCTGCATCACCTGGGCGAACGGCACTTGCAGCGCGTCGGCTACCTGGTGCATCACTTCCCTGGGCAGCCAGTGGTTCTCGTGCTGGATCTCCACCAGCGCGTGGATCAGCGAACTCGGCTGGCCCCGGTATTTCTCGATGATGGCGTTGACGTGTTCTAGGCTCATAGTTTCGTTCAACTTCTATTTGCTTGTTGGTTAACGTGGAAGAACGTCGTCATTGCGAACGAAGTGAAGCAATCCATGGCTGCCGAATACATGGATTGCCACGTCGCTACGCTCCTCGCAATGACAGTACTCTTTCACGTTTCCGGGCGACGTCGATGCCATGGCGGTTAGGCTGACAGTGTGGCCTGTGCCTGATTGCCGTTCAGACGGACCATGCCTTGCTCGGACAATGCAAGCAGGTGTCGTGCAACCTCCGAGTCATGGACGCCGATCTTCTGCGCAATGGCCTCGGTCGTCGTCGCGTCGGCGCGCAGTGCACCCATGATGCGGCTCATGGTCAGCTTGTCGAGCACCAGTTCCTTGAACAGCGGCTCGTAGTCGGGCCTGGCGAAAAATTCCTTGTAACCCGCTTCGGTGCGTTTGCTCACCCGGAAGCGCTCGCGTTCGACCAGCTTGAAGTAGGGCACCAGCTGCGTTGCAGCTTCCAGGCCCGCCAGCAACGCATGGGTGTCGCGGCCCTCGCTGGATCCAAACGGACCCAGGGCTTTGATTTTGGCCCCGAACTCGTGCATGATCTCGGCGAAGCGTATGCCTTCGCCGGCGGAGACCCACTCCAGGCGCAGCCGGTCCGGGTTGATGCCGATGTTCTCAAGAATGCGCTTGGCGACATAGCTGTTGCCCAGTGCGTCGTAATTGCCTTCGGGGTTGTAGTGGCAGTCGCCCAGATGGCAGCCGCCGATGAACACGGCGTCTGCCTTCTTGGCAAAGGCGCGCAAGATGAACTCCAGATCAACCCGGCCCGAGCACATCAGGCGGATCACGCGCAGATACGGCGGATACTGGAAGCGCGATACACCGGCCAGATCGGCGCCGCCATAGCAGCACCAGTTGCACAGAAAACCGACGATGACGGGTTTGAATTCAGCAGGGGCGGCCATTCTCGGTACCTTGGTTTGGCTTTGTCAAATTTCCGCTAGTGCGGCGTCAATCTGGACGAACACCTCGTCGTCCGTGAAGTGTGAAAGGCTGATGGCTGCGGTAGGACACTTGGAGACACACAAGCCGTCGCCCTTGCAAAGCACCGAGTTGACCACGGCCTTCTTGCCACGTGGAGTATCCGTGAACGAGATGGCACCATAAGTGCAGACCGAGATGCAGGCGCCGCAGGATACGCAGTCCCTCGGCGACACAGCGCACACCGCGCCCGAGGCCACCACGGTGTCGTTTGACAGCAGGGTCAGCGCGCGTCCGGCTGCACCGTAAGCCTGGGTGATGGTCTCCGACAGGTGTTTCGGATACTGCGCGGTGCCGCACAGGTAAACGCCTTCCGCCGCAAAGTCCACGGGGCGCAGCTTGACGTGGGCTTCCTGGAAGAATCCGTCCGGGCTCAACGGCACTTTGAACATGCGCCCTAGCTCGGCGGAACCGGCAGCAGGGATCACGGCAGCGGCCAGAACGATGGCATCGGCATCGAGCTCAAGCTTCTTGCCCAGAATCGGATCGGCTGCGGTGACGCGGATGAAGCTGCGAGCGCCCTGTTCGATAGCCTCCAACTGCGGCTTGTCGTCCGCCTCGTAGCGGATGAACTTGACATTCTGGTGCGACGCCTTGAGGTAATAGTCCTCGCGGAAGCCATAGGTACGGATATCGCGGAACAGCACGTAGATTTCGACCTCCGGCTTGAGCGCCTTCATCTTCAAGGCGTTCTTCATGGTTCCGCTACAGCAGACACGGGCGCAGTAGTTGCGATCCTCGTTGCGGCAACCGACGCACTGGATCATCACCACGTTCTCGGCTGCCATCAGTTTTTCTTCCTGCCGGGCGAGCTTGCCCTCCATCTCCAGCAGCGTCATCACCTTGTCGCTCTTGCCGTACAGGTACTCGCTTGGCTGGTACTCGGCGGCACCCGTGGCGATGATGGCAGCGCCATGCTTGATCTTGCGCGTGCGGCCCTTGGACTTGACCGTGGTCGTGAAATTGCCAACGTAGCCATCCACATGCGGTATCAAAGCGTCCAGGATGACGTGGATCTTGGGGTGCCGATACACCTTTTTCTTGAGATCCTTGAGAAAGGTCTGGACGTCCATGCCTTCAAGGGTGTAGTGCAGGCGGTTGGCAACGCCGCCCAGATCCGATGCTTTCTCGATCAGGTAGGTCTCATAGCCCTGCTCGGCCAAGGTGTGGGCGCTGGTCATGCCGGCGACACCCCCACCAATCACCATCACGGTCTTGTCCACCGGCAGCGAGAACTCGTCGAGCGGCTCGAGTATGCCGACCCGTGCCACCGACATGCGAACCAGGTCCTTGGACTTCGCCGTGGCGGCTTCCTTCTCTTTCGAGTGCACCCAGGAGCAGTGCTCGCGGATGTTGGCCATGTCGATGTAGTACTGGTTAACGCCAGCTTCGCGCAGGGTGTCGCGAAACAGCGGCTCGAGCGTGCGCGGCGTGCAGGCGGCAATCACCACCCGATTCAGTCCTTTGTCGCGGATGGTGTCCGAGATCGCCTGGGCAGTATTGGTGGCGCAGGCGAACAGCGAATCTTCCACGTGCACCACGCCCGGCAGATCCGCCGAGTACCTGGCGACATCCGGCACATCGACCACGCTGCCAATGTTTGCGCCGCAGCGACAGACAAAGACACCGATCTTGGCTTCCTCTTGCGAGACATCTTTCTCCACCGGATAGACACGGTCCGTCGAGAGCTGCCCGCGCCGCGACTTGAGCAGGTTGGCGGCCTGGGCGCCGGCACCGCTGGCCCCCATCACTGACTCGGGAATGTCCATAGGCCCCTGGAAGGCGCCGCTGGTGAAAATGCCGGGCCGGCTGGTCTGCAGCGGGTTGAAAGGCTCGACCTTGCAGAAGCCGTGCTGATTGAGCTCAATGCCAAAGACCTTGGAAAAGCGCTGGGCATCCTTGGGCGGCGCCAGGCCGACCGAGAGCACCACCAGTTCGAAGAACTCCTCGACCACCCCGTCCGCTGTGGTGTAGCGGATCGAAACGTCACCGGTTTCCGGGTCTTCGCTGCCGACGGAGACGTAGCTGCGGATGAAATGCACGTCGGGCAGTTTTTGTGCGCGCTGGTAGAAGCGCTCAAAGTCCTTGCCGTAGGAACGGATGTCGTTGTGAAAAATCTTGGCGTGCATCTCCGGCAGGTGGTCCTTGGCCAGAATCACCTGCTTTTGCGTGTACGAGCAGCACACCGCCGAGCAGTAGCTGTTGGCACCATCGGGGTTGACCTGACGCGAGCCGACGCAGTGAATCCAGGCGATCTTGTGCGGATGCTTCTTGTCGGAGGGGCGCAGGATCTGCCCTTCGTGTGGTCCAGTGGAGCACAGCAGGCGCTCGAAGTCCAAGCTGGTGACGACGTTCTTGAACACGCCGTAGCCGTAATCGTTGCGCGGCAGGGGGTTGTAGGTTTCGTAGCCGGGCGACAGGATGATGGCGCCGACCTTGATCTTGACTTTTTCGGGTCTCTGACCGAAGTCGATGGCATCGTTTTCGCAGACGGCCTGGCAGATATTGCAGGTCTTGTCCTTGAGGAACAGGCAACTGTCGTCGATGTAAGTGACCAGTGGCACGGCTTGTGCAAAGTAGATGTGCACCGCCTTGTTCAGCGACAGTTCCTGATTGAAGGGATCGGGGATCTTGACCGGGCAACGCTCGACACAGGCAGTGCATCCGGTGCATTTGTCGGCGTTGACGTAGCGCGGCTTCTTCAGCAGCGTGACAGTGAAGTCTCCGGGCTGGCCTTCGACGCTGTCGACATCGGTATAGGTCATCAACTGGATGTTGGGTGCCCGGTCGGTTTCGATGAACTTCGGCGACTCGATGCACATCGAGCAGTCGTTGGTGGGGAAAGTCTTGTCCAGTTGCGACATCTTGCCGCCGATGGTTGGCGACTTCTCGACCAGATAGACCTTGTAACCATCCGTCGACAGGTCGAGCGCGGACTGGATACCGCTGATGCCGCCACCGATGATCATCACATCGCCCATGTTGTCGTCCGCCGGACGAAGCACGTTCTGCGTGTTCCATTGCTGCTGTAAGTGTCCGAATTCCACGTCTGTGCCCTCGCCTAAATCGCCTCGCGAATGATTTCGGTGATGTCCTTGATCTCTATGGAGGCACCGCCATCGGGCCGGCTCAGGCGGCTGTCCTCGAAATTGGTGGTGCAATACGGGCAGGCCGTCACCATGACCTGAGCGCCAGTGACGGCAGCCTGCTCCAGGCGCAGGTCGGAGAAGCGCTCGCCCTTGGGCGTTTCCATCCAGATGCGTCCGCCGCCGCCGCCGCAGCAGAAGCTGTTCTTGCGGTTCTCGGACATTTCCTTCAACTGCAGACCGGGCACGCTTTGCAGCGCCTGGCGCGGCTGCTCGTAGACACCGTTATGGCGTCCGAGATAGCAGGGGTCGTGGTAGGTGACGGTCCTGGCGACTTCCCTGGTGAGTTTGAGCCGGCCTTCACTGATCAACTGGTGCAGGAATTCGGTGATGTGGATCACCTCGAAATTCACTTTGAACTCGCGGTATTCGTTCTTGAAGCTGTGATAGCAGTGCGGTGACGACACCAGCATTCTGGTAACGCCGTTGCCGACGAAGTTGCTGATGTTTTGCCGTGCCAGGGTCTTGAACAACCTTTCGTCGCCGGTCTTGCGGATGCTTTCGCCGCAGCAGCTCTCGTCGGTGCCGAGGATGCCGAAGTCCACGCCCGCCGCCTGCAGGATCTCTACGGTGGCCTTGGCAACCTTTTTGCCGCGCGGGTCGTAAGAGAGGTAGCAGCCAGGGGAATACAGGATCTCCATGCCCTCCTCAAAACGCTTGACGCCCAAACCCTTCGCCCAGTCAGCGCGCTTGGAACGCGCTTCGCCGAACGGGTTGCCATCCGAGCGCAGGTTCGCGGCAATACCGGGGATCGGGGCAGCACCGCCGGCAAAAACGTCGTATTCGGTGGCGATGCGGCGCAGCGCCATGCCGGACTCGATCTGCTTGACGTCGCGCGGACACACCTGCGGACATTTGCCACAGGTGGTGCAACGCCAGATGTCCTCGCCGTCGATCTCGGTCAGGCCGAAGGTGGCCTCGCG
>JAKANU010000142.1 GCA_021812315.1 Pseudomonadota bacterium | reverse complement strand
TCTCGGAGCCGGCAACAGCCAAGCACCCAGCAGCAAGATGAGTGGCGCCAGGCTTCCATAACCCAACAGCAGTCCCGTCTGCTCCAGCACGATCCGAGCCGGAGCGGCAAGGCTGTCGTCCACGCTGGCTCGATAGCGCTTCCAAACCAGCAGCCGCAGCACGAGAACAACAGCAAATGTCATCACGAACGTCGTCGATACCGGGGCGTCGAGCCATCCCAACAAACTGAAAATGCCGAGCCCCTCACAGCAAGCCGTGAGCAACATGAACGGAGAAAACCAGGCCGAACGCCAGGCCGGAATACCTCGAGCCGCAGGCAGCATGCGGCTCTGGCAATACAAGAATGCCGCTGCCAACGCAGCGACAACCCATAGCCCAGCGCTCCAGCCCAGCATGGCTGCGAGTCCAATCGGGAACAGGACTAATCCGACGTAGGCTTCGCGAGACATCCATGACGTGCGAGGGTTAAAAAAGACATTCAGGGCGCGCCACGGACGCCCGATCTCCAGCCAGACACACAGCAGGCCGAGGCCGACCAGCGCCAACCCGAGCGTAATGAGCCAGACCAACTTAGTCGGTGTCGCGGTGGCGAACACAGCCGTGGTCAGCAACAACCCGGTGCCGACTCCGCCACAAATGAAGTTGCCCGCAGCACGCCAGTCCCAACTGGTCTGCTGCCACGGATTAGGTCCAAAAGCGGAACCTGAACTCATGTGTCCACCTTGTCCCAGAGGTAATGAAAACCGGGCCCGGTACCCAATTCTTCATGCATGCGAAAACTCTGATTTTTCTCAAGCAGTTGCGAGACATTACTGTTGGGGTCTTCCAGATCACCAAAGGCCAGCGCGTCGGCAATGCAGGAATTTACGCAAGCCGGCGTGGCTGCGGGATCCACTCCGGGTTTCAGCCCGGCGGCCAGACCGGTGTCGATGCGATCAACGCAGAACGTGCACTTGGTGGCCACCGCCAGACGCGAATCGTCGCGCCGTTTGGCTTCGCTCCGGGTCGCTGCGCCGTAGGCAAAGCTCGCCTTGTCAGTCCTGTAGCGTGCTTGATACGGGCAGGCCACAGCACAGTAGGAACAGCCGATGCAGAGGTCGTAATCAATGGTGACAATGCCATCAAGGCGTCGCTTGGTCGCCGTGGTCGGACACACGTGCATGCAAGGCGGATCCTCGCAGTGCTGACAACCCACTGGAACAAAAACGCGCTTGACGTCGGGGTATTCACCAAACTCCATGTCAAGGACGCGGCGCCACTGTACTTCGGGTGGAGTCGCGTTGGTGTGTTTGCACGCCGCCGTGCAAGTCTGGCAGCCAACGCATCGGCGCAAGTCCGCGGTCATCGCCCAGCGCGTCATGCCGATGGCTCCTGCGCGCGGCATAGCTTGACACGCACGATATCCGCACCTGAGCCGGTCGCGTCGGTCAGCGCCATCGACATCGCAGCCAGCGAGTTCATGCTCGGCATGCCGAAGTCTTTGGCCATCGGTGTTTCCCAGTGCGCAAACTGGCCAATCAGCAGCAAAGTATCCGGACGTATGCCATGGCGCACCACTGCAGTGCCGCGCACGCTGCGCTTGGGCGTTGAGATTTCAATCTCACTGCCTTCAGCAATTCCAAGTGTCTTTGCCACCCCGGCGTTGATGATGACGCCGCGGTGGCCGGTGACGTTGTCAGCCACTTCATGCATCAGTGGGATGCCGGCATTGGCACCCCAGGCGTACTGCATGCTGCGTGCTGTGAGCAGCCAGAACGGGTAGTCCTTGGCCTGACCACCAGCCTCGACGATGATGGCCTCCCACAGCCCGGGGAAGTCCTTCCATACCGGCAGTGCCTGGTACTCCTTGAGCTGCTGGTCCCACCAGTGCATGTCGTGTTCGTGAAGCCGCCGGCCCAATTCGGTGCCGACCCGCAGCAATCGCTCCTGATAGGGCAGTTCGTAGCGCAAGCCACGCTCGACCATGGTTTGGTCGAGGTACCAGGTGCTGCGTGAGAGCGGCTTTGTAGCCAACCCTTTTTCCTTCCACCATTCAAGGCCATGCGCATGCTCGCCGTCGCTGACCTCGGCACTGGCCGCGCGGCAGACGGCATCCCAGATCTCGTCACGGCTGTGGCGTCGCTGCGTATCGAGCGAAAAGTCGCCGTGCGGACCCGCCAGCGGGACGCTGCCCGCACCTTTGTTGATCGCCGCAATGTAGCCGGCAGTGAGGCCAGTGCGCGCGGCCAGCTCACTGGCAATGTCGGTCATGTCACGGGCCTCCCCACTACTCTCAACTACCGGCTGGCGCAGAGCAAAGCCGTTGATTTCCCAGTACTGTTCCTGGTATTTGGTGCTGCCGATACGCATCAGTTGCAGGCTCTCCAGGTCGGTCGCATCGGGTAGCAGCAGGTCGGCAAAATGGTTGGTCTCGTCGTGCGTGTAGGCAAAGGCAACGGTGAAGGGAAAGCGCGCCATCTTCTCGCCCAGCTCGTCCGTGTCCCAGTACGAAATGGCTGGGTTGGTCCGGTACAGGAACCAGACATCGGGCAAAGTCACGCGCGGCAAACCCTTGGGCGTTTCGTCCAGAAACAGCCATGAGAAATGGGTTGGCCCCAGAGCCTGACTCCATGGACCATCGGCAGCCAGCGGCACCATGGAACGGTAGGCATTGCGAATGTTCGGGCTTGGCGACCAGTTGGCCCTGTCGGTCGGATTAAGCGGAAAATGCATGAAGCCATCCGGTCCCGGCCTGACGCTCTGGTGACGTTGCGACATCGGTCGTGTCAGTCGGATCGTCGTGCCCAGGGTGCCGCCCGGAACCTCCAGGGCGCCCACCAGCGTGGCCAGTACCGTGCGGGCCCAGCAGCACTCGAAGCCGCCCCATCCATTGTTGACCGTTTTGCCCAGAGTCACCGCGACCGGCCGGTAGGGCATGGTGATGCCATCGACTTCGGTCGTCTGACCCACACATGCGTGATCAATGAACTCGTTGGCAATGCGGCGCGTCTGCGCCGCCGGCACGTCGCAAATCGCTTGCGCCCACTCCGGCGAGTAGGGTCGCATGTGCTCAATCAGGCAGGTAAAAGCCGTGCGGCCCTCAAGTTTGCCTTCAGCCAGAACTTCGTCGTCGGGGCCGATCTCGATCGCGTCGACTTCAAAAATGCCTTCAATGGCCTCCCGCAAGTTCGCACTGTCGTGGGTGCGAGCGCACGCTGCTGCCAAATCCCAGACCAGCGGTTTGCGAGCGGCGCGATCACGCAGATAATAGCCGTGCGGCCCGACCAGATAGGGCGAGGCCGTGCGAGCCGCCAGGAACGACACGTCCAGGCGCCCGCGCGCCACCTCATGCACAAGGACATGGATCAGCGCATAGAGGAAGGCGGCGTCAGTCTTGGGCTTGATTGGCACCCACTGCGTGGAGCAGGCACCGGTGACAGACAGATGCGGTTCGACCTGCACCCGCTTCAAACCACGCAAACGCGCCTCAGAGTGCCGCCAGACACCGATGACGCCGCCCGAGGCCTCGATGTTGGACCCGCAGGAGATCAGGTAATTGCAAAGCGGCGTGTCCGGCGTGACGATGAAGGCGCGATGCCAAAATTCCCCATACAGGTGCTCGGAGTGGTAGCACTTCACGCCTTGGCCGGAGCCAAACCCCATGTCAATCGGTCCCCATGCAGAAAGAAATGCTGGCAGCGTGCCCATGTAGGACTGCGGTGTGCCGGCACCCCCGAAGCTGGCTGCAATTCGCGGATATCCGGACGCGTCGAGAATACCCTCAGCACGTACCGCGTTGAGCTTGTCGGCAATCAGGGTGAAGGCCTCTTCCCAACCGATCGGTACGAAGCCTGGGTCCTGATCGCGACCCTTCTTCGGGTTGCTGCGCTTCATCGGCGTCAACACCCGATGCGGGTTGTAGGTCTTTTGCACCAGACCGTAGGCCTTGACACAGACACGCCCGCCACCGGGGTGAATGTCCGCGGCACAGAAGTTGGGCTCGACCTCGGTCGCGACACCCTGCTCAACTCTGACCGTCAGCAGGTCGGGTCCGGCAACACACTGGTAACAGTAGGTCGGAACTTTGCGCACATCCTGAGTTTCGAGGTTCATGGGAATCGAAAGTCTCCGTTGGAGCATGGTGTGACCGCACACGTCATTTTTCTACCGCAGTGTTTCATTTTACCTATTCCTGCATTTGCATGCAATAATTGGCCGAGGTCGATCACGCAGGTCCACGATGAGTAAATCAGCACCCCGTACTGGCAACCCAAAGAGTCCATCAAGGAAAATTCCGCAATCAGCCACAACGCCGCCCGATGCCAGGCTTGCTGGCGCGTTGCAAATCCGCCCGGTTCGGCGCGGGGACCTGAATGCAGTGACTGAAATGGATGCCATGGTGACCGGAATCGAAAAACGCGATTACTGGAATTCTCTGTACCACCGGTACGCCAACGCGGTCGCAACGGGCCAGCATTTTCTGGTGGCAACTTCAAATGACGAAGTGATCGGATTTGTCATTGGCGAGGTGCGTGACTGGGAATTCGGCTCACCCCCATGCGGCTGGGTCTTTGCCATCGATGTGCGGCCCGATGTCCGGCTGGCCGGTACGGCGACGCACCTGCTACAGGCAATCTGCCAAGGTTTCAAGCGCGCCGGCGTCAGCAAGGTGCGCACGCTGCTGTCAAGGGAAAACACGCTGATCCTGTCCTTTTTCCGCAGCCAGGGGATGATGATTGGCCCCTTCATTCCACTCGAAATGGATCTTGAGTCCTGAGCCGACCCCGCATTCGCTGTCATGAAACTGCAACAAAACACACGCCTGGCTCTCTTCAGTCTGCTTGAATTTGCCGCCGACCCGGCGCGCCAGATCCCGGCTGCCGAAATCGCGCAGAAGTACTCGGTCTCTTCGCACCATCTGGCGAAGGTTCTGGCTGAGTTGTCGCGGGTCGGCATGGTCCAGTCGGTTCGCGGTGTTGGCGGCGGTTACCGCTTTGTCGGCAATGCACGCCGGCTTACGCTGATGGATGTGATCTCGCGCTTCGAGGACGTGTTGCCGAGCGAGAACAGCCACAGCGAGGTGACGCCGGTGGGGCGTGCGCTGGCCTCGGTCCTGTCAGAGATCGACGAAATCGCGAAAGCGTCCATGAGTTCAATCACGCTAGCCACCATGCTTCGGATCATCGAGCGCCAGCAGGCCGAGCGCGCAACCTGAAACGCTGAATCTTTCCGGTCGCGGTTTTCGGCAACTCATCGATGAACTCGATCCAGCGCGGGTACTTGTAGGGTGCCAGTTTGCCCTTGACATGCTGCTGCAATTCGCCTGCCAAGGCGTCAGTGGCGGCAAAGCCGGCTTTCAGCACGACAAAGGCCTGTGGCTTGATCAGCATGGCGTCATCCTGACGGCCGATGACCGCAGCTTCAAGCACCGCGGGATGGGTGATCAGCGCCGACTCAACCTCGATGGGCGAGACATAGATGCCCCCGACCTTGAGCATGTCGTCGGTGCGCCCGGCATACGTGTAGTAACCGTCGGCGTCAACCGAGTATTTGTCACCGCTTCGCGTCCAGACTCCCTGGAACGTATCGCGGGTCTTTTCGCGGTTATTCCAGTAGCCCATCGCGGCGGTCGGACCCTTGACCTGTAATTCGCCAACGTCACCCACCGGGGCGATTTGTCCATGTTCATCCAGAATTCGCAAGTCATATCCCGGAATTGGTAGCCCGGTAGTACCGTATCTGACCTTGCCGGCACGATTGCTCAAGAACACATGCAGCATCTCGGTCGAACCGATACCGTCGAGAATTTCGACACCGAAATGATCGGTCCAACGCTTGCCGATATCGGCTGGCAGAGCCTCACCGGCCGAGGTACACAAACGCATACGCAGTTCGCCCTTATCAGGTAGCGCCGGACTCGCCAACAATGCGGCAAACAGGGTCGGCACACCGTAGAAGATGGTCGGCTGTTGCTCACGCAGACGTTTGAAGACGGCCTCGGGAATCGAGCGCTCGGCCATCAGCAAGGCGGTTGCGCCAACCGCCATCGGAAAGGTCAGACCGTTGCCCAGTCCGTAGGCGAAGAACAGCTTGGCGGCCGAAAACACCAAATCATCTTCGCGTACGCCGAGGACGGGCCGTGCAAAAAGCTCGGCCGTACTGATCAGGCTCGAATGGACGTGAACCGTACCTTTGGGCGCCCCTGTCGAGCCCGATGAATAGAGCCAGAAGCAGGCTTCGTCCGGAGAGGTTTCAGCTGGCGTGAATTGGTCGCTGGCAGATTCGAGCAGCGCGGAAAAACCCAACTGCCTAAGGCTCGACGCTCCTGACATTGCACCGGAAACCACGACGTGCTGCAGTCCGGCGATCTTGCCCATCAGCGGCTCCAGCTTGGGCCACAACACATCAGAGATCAGCAGCGCACGCGATCGGCTGTCGATCCGCATGTACTCATAATCATCTGTCGTCAGCAGGGTATTGACCGCGACCGGCACCACACCTGCCAGAATGCAACCGAGAAACGCCACCGGCCAGTCGATCGTATCGACCATGCACAGCAGCACCCGTTGCTCGCGCTGCACCCCAAGTTTCGTGATTGCGTTCGCAAAACGGTTGGCCCTTCGCGACAGTTCTCCATAGCTGTAGCTGCCAGCGTCATCAATGAATGCAATCTTGTTGACTCGGCCCGCTTGCAAATTGCGCGCTATCAGGTCAAAAGCGGCGTTGTACTGACGCGGGAATTCGACTTTGGGGGGTGTGCTGCTGCGCTCGACGCTGCTGAGTTCCGGCATGGTGCCTCCTGTCAGGGGTTTTCGGCGACCGCAGTCAGCGCCAACTCTTTGGCCTGACTTGCCGCTACACGCTGCTGCAGCGTAACCCAGCCATCATCGATTTCGGCCTGCAAGGTTGCAATGTCGGCGCCGCTCAAGTTGCGATACCGGCGTTGCAGCGCCAGATAATCGGCGACCGGGCGCGTCTTGGAAGTGTGGTTCAGGGTGTAGCGATGGCCGTCTTCAATTTCGTACAACGGGAAGGCACCGGATTCGACTGCGTAGCGCGCGGTCCTCAGCCCGGCATCATCGGCAACGCCCCAGCCATCCATGCACGGAATCAGCAGCGTAATGATGCGCGTGCCCCGCAGCTTCTTGGCCTTTTCGACCTTGCGCAGCAGGTCCGGGAGATGACCTGCGCTGGCTGTGGCGACATAGGGAACGCGGTGCGCCGCCATGATTTCCGTGAGGTTCTTCTTGCGCGAGGTCTTGCCTGACGGTGTCGAGCCTGTGCGCGCAAAATGGGGCGTTGACGAAGACTTTTGCGCACCGGTGTTCATATAGCCTTCGTTGTCGAGGCAGAAATAGATGAAGTCCTCATTGCGTTCGGCCGCCGAAGACAAGCACTGAAAGCCGATGTCATAGGTGCCACCGTCGCCCGCCAGCACGATCACTTGGGTGTAGATCGGA
>JAKANU010000141.1 GCA_021812315.1 Pseudomonadota bacterium | reverse complement strand
CACACGATCATGCAATCGACGCCCTCAACGCGACCGACCCCGGTGATGACACCGGCGCTGGGCGCGCTGTCGCTGCCGTCGCGGTCCGGATACAGCCCCATGGCGGCGAGTGGCGAGAGTTCCAGAAACGGTGTGCCTGGATCGAGCAGCATCTGCACACGATCACGCGGCAGCAACTTGCCGCGCGCCGTATGTTTGGCACGGGCCGCCTCGCCGCCACCCAGGGCGGCCTTGGCGAGTTGCAGATTCAGATCATCAACCAGCGAGCGCATGGCAGCGGCATTGGCCTGAAACTCCGCGGAGCGGGGATTGAGTTTGGACTGCAGAATCGGCATGGTGGTGCTTTCCGATCAGGGGCCGCGGCGTCGGGAACGGGCGGCGGCGTAATTGACGTTTACGTAAACGTCAATTGTGACAGATTTCGCCTGTGCCGAGCTTACGCCTTCTTTTGCCGCCTGGCCCGTTGCTGCTCCAGGGTCTCGGTTGGCGCCCCGGCCTGGACCCAGGCAGCATAGCCACCATCGATGTGCGCCACGTTGCGCATGCCCATGTCCTGCAAGGCCTTGGCCGCCAACGCGCTGCGCCAGCCGGCGCCGCAAAACAGGATGAACTCCCGCGACTCATCGGCAAATATCGGCTTGAAATACGGCGAAGCCGGATCGACCCAGAATTCAAGCATCCCACGCGGTGCGTGGTAGGCGCCGGTCACGGTACCTTCGGCAAGTTCGCGGATGTCGCGGATATCGACGATCTGCACGCCGGGGTCACCCATGCGCGCGACGACCTCGGCCACCGAGTAGGTCCTGACCTCGGCCATAGCCTCGGCCACAAGTTGTTGATAGCCTTTGGTAATAGGCATGGTTTTCTCCTTGAAATTCGTCAACCCGACGCGCCGGACAGAGCGCGCCGACTCAAGCCGAGGACAGCAGGAGGCGCAGATCCGCAGCCAGCAACGTTGCCGCCGTGCCGTAACTGACGTACAGGCGCAGCCGACCCTGTGGATCGTACACGTAGCTGCCGGCCGAATGATCCACCGTGTAGCTGGTGGGTGTCGGCCCTTCGACTCTCTTGTAGTAGATCTTGAACTCCCTGGCCAGCGCGGCGAGTTGCCCTGGCGTGGGATACAGTGCCAGGAAGCTCGGGTCGAAATTCTGCATGTAGGCCCTGAGCACCGCTGGCGTGTCGCGCGCCGGGTCTACCGTGATAAACAGGCCCTGCAGCAAGCTGCCTTGCGGGCCGAGCAGGCGCTTGGCCTCGGCAAGGTCCGCCATTGCCGTGGGGCAAACATCGGCGCACTGCGTGTAGCCAAAAAAGACCACCACCACCTTGCCGGCAAAGTCGTGCAGACTTCGGGCCTGGCCGTTGTGATCGGGCAGTGCAAAATCGCGCGCGTAGCCGGCCCCGGTCACATCAATCGCATGAAAGCTTGGCGTCTTTCCCGAACATGCACTGAATGCGGCCGCAACGCCCGTCCATCCTGCACAGGCAGCTATTGTTTTCAGAGCGTCGCGTCGAAGCATCATGGTCCCAGCAGGTAGTGGTCGGCCAACAGGGCGGCAAACAGTACACCGAGATGAATCAGCGAAAAACGAAAGGTCTTGCGCGCCAGCAGTTCGGAGTAATCGCGCCAGAGATAGTAACCGTAGAGGCAAAATACGCAGCTCAAGGCCGATGCCGCGATCAGATACAGCCATGAGCTCATGCCGTAGACATACGGCATCAAACAGGCAGCAAACAGAATCAAGGTGTACAGCAGCACCATCAGGCGCGTGAATTCGTTGCCGTGCGTCACCGGCAGCATCGGCAGACCCGCGCGACGGTAATCGTCCACGCGGTACAAGGCCAACGCCCAGAAATGCGGTGGCGTCCAAAGGAAAATGATCAGGAAAAGGATCAGGGCCTGTGGCGAGACGACCCCGGTCATGGCGGTCCAGCCGAGCAGGGGCGGCATCGCGCCCGAGGCGCCGCCGATCACGATATTTTGCGGCGTCAGGGGCTTGAGAACAACGGTGTAGACCAGCGCGTAGCCAACAAAGGTCGCCAGCGTCAGCCACATGGTCAGCGCATTCACTACCAGATACAGCACGGCGCTGCCGGTGGCGCAAAGCGTGGCCGAGAACAGCAGGGTTTGCCAGTCGGCAAGATCGCCCCGGGCGGTGGGACGCCAGGCCGTTCGCTTCATCCTGGCATCCAGCCTTCGCTCGACGATACAGTTGAAAGCGGCGGCGGCGGCAGCCACCAGCCAGATACCGAGGCAGGCCAGCAGCGCCCGCTCGAGCTGCGCCAGCGAGGGCAGGCCGGGGACCGCCAGCAGCATCCCGATCAGGGCGCAAAAGACGATCAGGGCGATGACGCGCGGCTTGGTCAGCACATAGAACCGCCAGAGCACGGCCAGGAGCGCGGGCGCAGCCTTCCCCATCAGATCTCACCCAAGGGCGTCGCAAGGGTCAGCAGTACCCAAGTCATGACGCCGACCAGGCCAGCCGCCGCCCCCGTGTGCAGGACCGCGCCGGGCAGGGGCCATCCCAGCACGACATTGCTCAGACCGGTCACGAGCTGCAGGGCCGTCAAGGCGGCCAGCCAGCGCGACTGCACCCGCAGCGCGGGCACGCTGTTCAGGCGCAGGGCGAGCCAGCCGAGCGCCACCAGCACCACGACCGCCATGAGTCGATGTACGTAGTGAATCGCCGTCAGCGCGGAAAAATCCAGGGGCACGCCCGCCGAGGTAAGACCGAGTCCGCGCCAGAGCTCGAAGCCCTGCGCAAAGTCCATCCGCGGCCACCAGCTGTTCTGGCACTTCGGCAGATCGGGGCAGGCCAGCACGGCATAGTTGGCGCTGACCCAGCCACCCAGAGCAATCTGGGTCAGCAACAGCGTCACGGCGGCCAGTGCCAGCCGCCGCGAGGCCGTGCCCGGCGCAGCCCGCTGCACCGCGCCAGGTGGCTCATACAGCTTGAGAAACTGCACACACAACAGCGCCAGCAGAACCATGCCGCCCAGCAGATGCAGGGTAACGATGGCCGGAAACAGTTTCATGGTCACTGTCAAGGCGCCAAACGCCCCCTGGACACAAACCCAGAGCAGGGTCAGCGTGGGCCAGATCGGGTGGATGGTGCTGAGTCTGGGGCGTTGGTCGCGACGCAGCCAGTCGATCCAGATCAGCGCCGCCAGCAACAAGATCAGCGCACCGATGCCGGTGGCCAGGTAGCGATGCAGCATTTCGATCCAGGCCTTGCCAGGGCTGACCGGTCCGGCGGGCATCGCGCTGTGGGCTGCGGCGATGGCGGTGTGCGCGCCGATCGGGCTGGTCTGGCCGTAGCATCCCGGCCAATCCGGGCAGCCAAGCCCCGAGTCGGTCAGGCGAGTAAAGGCGCCGAACATGATCAGGTCCAGGGTCAAGAACGTTGTCAGCAGGGTCAGCGCCTGCAAGCGACGCAGCGCCGAACCCTTGCGGTGTCGGTACCATACCCAGGCCAGCGGTGCCAACGCCAGCGTCGTCGCCAGCATCAGGATGCGTCCCAGTGGCGACAGGTCATAAAGCGCCGGCAGCGCAGTCAGACTCATGGTCTGGAGGCCTGCGCGGTCGCGCGCCCGGCGTGATCCCAGGACGCCGAGGCCCGCAACAATCGATCCAGATCGCGGCGCATCGCCGGCGCGCCTGCCAGATCAAGTCCGGCCGGAAAACGCATCATCCAGTTGCCCATCGGGTCAACCAGATACAGGTGCTCGCCAAGCCGTGAGCCAGCCGCCGGGCTCAACCAGGCCGCCACCGCCTGCGCTGACACGCGCAGCACGGTCGCGGTCTTCAGCGCCGGCAGCAGCGCCTCGCTCACGGGTGCCTGGTCGTCAATCAACCAGACCCAATCCACCCGGTCGCGGTCCTTGCCCAGACTCTCGCGCAGCTGATGCTGCAGATAAAGATGCTCGCGGCAGCGCTGCTCACACGCACCACCCGAGACACTGAGCAACAACCACTGGCCCTTGAGGGCCGCCAGCGTACTCACGCGCCCGTCCAGAGCGGTCGCCGCCACCACCGGCAGCGGGCGTTGGGGTTCGATGATCTCGCCGAAGTTGCCTCTGGCCTCGGGCCGCACCAGGTAATAGGCGAAGTACGAAGCCAGCACCGGCGCGA
This sequence comes from Pseudomonadota bacterium, assembly GCA_021812315.1. Classification (GTDB taxonomy): domain Bacteria; phylum Pseudomonadota; class Gammaproteobacteria; order Burkholderiales; family Burkholderiaceae_C; genus Rhodoferax. The sequence goes on along the minus strand of JAKANU010000141.1, from coordinate 3,315 downwards.
TGCAGACCAGCAGCAAGACCAGCAGGGTCCTGCGACCGCCACTTGCGCGACTCCTAGGGACGGACGGATCGTCTAATGAATTGGAACCAGACATATAGCGCTGCTATCAAGACACTGAGCGAAAACCATTGGAAGGCGTAACCATAGTGCTTTTCGACACCGCTGCCAACTGCCGGCCAGTCGCGCAGCAGGCCATCGTGGGCGTCGTCGGTCTGGACTACGGTGAGCGGGGCCAGTGCAACGCCGATTTCTGCGGCAAAGGCGACCAAGTCGAGATTTTGCCGGATCGGCCCGGTTTCGGCGCCAGCAAACTGGTACAGCCTGGCCGGCGGCGCGGCCATGACGCCACGCACTTGGACGATCCCGGCAGAGGTCGGCAATGGCGCCAGCGCCGTGCGCTCAAGAAAATTTCGCGCCAGCCACCCGCGTTGAACCAGAATCACCGTGGCACTGCCTTCAAGCCGCAGCGGCGTGATCGCGTACAGGCCGACCTTGCCCTGCATCTGACGATTCTCCAGGTACACGGTGCGCGGCGCGATCCATTGACCGCGCAAGGCGACACTGCGGTGCAGCGCATCTGCGAGTGTGGGCAGGGCCAACAAGGTCTGGTTGTCCAGCGCCGGCAAGCGTGCCGCTGCCTCCTGGGACTGTTGCATGGCTTGCTTCTGCGCGGCGCGCGAAAGCTGCCAACGCCCCAACGCCAGCGTCGCGGCCAGGCCCAGCATGGTGGCCACACTGAGCAGCCAGAACCTGCGCCGCGGACTCACGGGATAATCCCGGTTATGAAGTACTTCGCCATGGTCGGCTTTTTCGGCATTCTTGCAAGCTTGGGCGTGGCCCTGTTTTTCATGATGAAGCGCCGTGACGCGGAGCATTCCGCCGGCCGCAAAATGGCACGCGCGCTGGCGCTACGGGTGGCGCTGTCGATCCTGCTATTTGTCGGCATTTTGCTTGCCTGGAGCCTGGGCTACATCCAGCCAACGGGCATCCCCGTCCGGTAGGCATGGGCCCGAGCAGGCGCGCAAGCTACAACCAATAAACCAGCACGTAGAGTCCGAGCCAGACAACGTCGACGAAGTGCCAATACCAGGCAGCGCCCTCAAATCCAAAATGCCGCTCGGCGCTGAAATGGCCCTTGCCAAGGCGCAGCGTGATGAACAACAACATCAGCATGCCAATGAACACATGAAAGCCGTGAAAACCGGTGAGCATGTAAAACGTCGACCCGTAGACACCCGAAGTGAGTTTGAGATTGAGTTCGTGGTACGCATGGTAGTACTCGTAGCCCTGCACCAGCAGGAACACCGCCCCCAACAGCACCGTCAGCGACATCCAGACCAGGGTCCGGCCACGCCGCTGCGCGAGCAGGGCATGATGCGCCAGCGTCAGGGTCACACCCGAGCTCAGCAGAAGAGCCGTATTGATGGTTGGCAGCCAGAATGGTGTCATGGTCCTGAACGGCTCGACGGTGCCCGCCGGTGAGCCGGTTGCCCCCGCGGCCAGGCTCGGCCAGACCGCCTTGAAATCGGGCCACAGCAAGGCATTGTCCAGATTGCCCAAGGCGGGTATTGAATGGCTGCGAGCCCACCACAACGCGGTGAAGAAGGCGCCGAAGAACATCACTTCGGAAAAAATGAACCAGCTCATGCTCCAGCGGAACGACAGGTCGACCTTGCGCCCATATTGACCACTTTCACTCTCGCCAATGGCCTGGCTGAACCATTGAAACAGGACGCCGAGGAACCAAACCAGGCCAAATGCCAGCGACCATTTGCCCCAACTCACACCGTTGACCCACTGGCCAGCGCCGAGAATGACAAAGAACAAGCCAAACGCCGCGAGCGCTGGATGACGCGAGGGTTCGGGCACGAAGTAGCGCGGGGCGGCGGGTGTTGAACTCATGTCAGATCCATTCCTTGCATTCCTGTTGCACTCACTGAGCTTGCGTCAATTTCGGCCCTGCCGTCTCAGCCGGCAACGACCCAGTTCACCAGCGCGATCAACCCACCCACCAGCACCCCTGCCGCGGCGACGCCAACGAGTATCAAGTGCAGCGGGTTGACTCGTGCCACATCTTCGGCCGATTCGCTACCCTTGCGAACACCGAAAAAAGACCACACCACCATGCGGATGCTGCGCCAGAACGAGCCGTTCATGCGCCGACTCCCGGTGTCTTCCCGCCCACCTCAAAAAAGGTATAGGACAGGGTGATCGTCGTCACGTCACGCGAGAGCTTGGGGTCGATCACGAAGACCACCGGCCAGGTCTTCCGTTCGCCCGGCTCAAGCGTGTGCTGCGTGAAGCAGAAACACTGCAGCTTGGTGAAGTGGGCCGCTGCTTGCTGCGGCGCGTAACTGGGTATGGCCTGGGCCGACATGCGCCGGTTCTGCACGTTCTGGAACTCGTATTGCACGCTGGCGAGTTCGCCCGGGTGCACCTGCAGCGAGCGCTGCGCCGGCCGGAACTCCCAGGGACCGCGCGAATTGGCGTCGAATTCCACGGTGATCAACCGGCTCTTGTCGACCTGCGTGTTGGCCGGACGATCCGACAGCGCATCCGAGACCGAGCGCTCGCCCAGCGCCAGAATGTTGACCCCCGTGAACTCGCAGATCGACAGGTAGATCGGAACCAGCGCGTAGCCAAAGGCAAACATGCCGACCGCGACCAGCGCCAGCTTCTTCACCATCCGCAGATTTTCGATGTGCAGGGTCACGGCTTAGTGGCGCTCCAGATACATCCTGACCACGAAGCCGACAAAAAACACCACCGCGACCGAGGCCAGGATCAGTCCGGTTTTCAGGTTGGCCTTCTTTTGTTCGGGCGTCATCGCATCCTCAGGCAAGAATCCGGGTCGCCGTCGCATCCAGGCGCGGCGGAGTTTCAAAAGTGTGAAAGGGCGCCGGCGAGGGTACTTCCCATTCCAGCCCCTGGGCGCCATCCCAGGGTCGCTGTACCGCCTTCTGCCCACGTCCGCGCAGGGTCGGTAAAACAATCATGACCAGGAAGTAGACCTGGGCGAGCCCGAAGAAGAAGGCGCCCACCGTGGCCACGGCGTTGAAATCGGCAAATTGCATCGGGTAATCTGCGTAGCGTCGCGGCATGCCCGCCAGGCCAAGGAAGTGCATCGGAAAGAAGGTGATGTTGAACGCTATCAGGGACCACCAAAAGTGGATCTTGCCGCGCGTCTCGTTGTACATCACGCCAGTCCATTTCGGGCACCAATAATAGTAGCCGGCAAACAGCGCGTACAGGGACCCGGCCACCAGCACATAGTGAAAGTGCGCAACCACGTAATACGTGTCATGAATCTGGATG
>JAKANU010000140.1 GCA_021812315.1 Pseudomonadota bacterium | reverse complement strand
GTCTGCATTCGCCATCCACGAGATCGGCTTGGCGATCAGGTGCAGCACGTTGGACCACAGTGTCAGCCGGTTCGAGCAGTCTGGTCCCCCATCGTGCAGGCGCGCCAAGATGCCGCTGGCCAGGGGGTCCTGCCCGATCAGCAGGGGCAGCGCAAGCGCTGCGCCAGCATAGGCCAGCAGCGCCGCATGCAACACGCGCCACGGCGCCGGTCGCGCACCGATGGCGTCGCGACGCCGCCAGAGCCAGAACAGCGCGCCCAGCAACAGCAGCTGCACCAGGCCGGTGCGCGAGGATGATGCCGCATTACCGGCCGACAGCAAGACCGCGCCAACCCCATACCACCGGGTGCTTGAGCCAGCATCCCGGGCCAAGCCCCAGAGCAGGGCGGCCAGGCCGATGTTGCTCAGGGTGGCAAATTGATTGCGTTGGCGCAGGTTCGCATAGGCTTCTCCGATAGCGGTGTGGTTGAGCCAGGGCGTGAGCGCGTCGGCAGCGCCCAAATACTGTAGCAGGCCGATCACGGCACTTAGCAGGGCAGCGGTCAGCCACGAGGCCGACGCGACCCGGGCGACGGCAATCCTTGGTGCGAAAGGCAGAAATAGCGCAAAACAGGCGAGGCTGACCAGCCAAGGTACTACCGCAGGCATCGGCCCGGGCGAAAACGGATTCAGCCAGGGCAGTGTCAGGAAGACGGTGGCGGCAAGAGATTGCATCGGGGCAAGGCGCCGCTCTTGGTCCCGGACGTGCTCTCAGGTGCCGGCGACAAACGGGTTACTCTGGCGCTCGCGGCCGAAAGTGCTCTCCGGCCCGTGACCCGGGATGAATATCGTGTCGTCGCCCATCGGCCACAGGCGCTCGACGATGCTCGAAATCAGCGTTGCATGGTCGCCCTGCGGCAAATCGGTGCGACCAATCGAACCGGCAAAGAGTACGTCGCCAACGAAAGCGCGCCCGATCTCAGGTGCATAAAACACCACGTGACCCGGCGTGTGCCCGGGGCAGTGGCGTACCTCCAGTGTGCTCTGCCCGAGGGTCACGCTGTCGCCGTCAAGCAGCCAGCGCGTGGGCGTAAAGCTGCGTGCTGGCGGCAGGCCGAACATCTTGCTTTGGGCCGGCAAGCCGTCAATCCAGAATTGATCGGCTGAATGCGGGCCGATGATCGGCACGTGGGCCCGCTCGGCGAGCTCGGCGCTGGCCCCGGCGTGGTCAATGTGCGCGTGAGTCAGCCAGATTTGGGTCAATTTCAAATGGCGCTGTTGCATAGCCGCGGTCAACCGGTCCAGATCGCCTCCCGGGTCAATGACCGCCGCCTGAGCGGTCTGGTCGCACCAAAGCAGCGAGCAATTCTGCTCAAAAGCGGTCACGGGAATCGTCAGGTAATGCAACATGGTTGGCAAGATTTTAGCCACTGGCGCACGGCTGGTGTGCTTTGTCAGCTACAAATTAAATAGCAAATCGCGATTGTTCGTTCAGGGGTTCCAGTCGTACTCGACAGTGATCGGCGCATGGTCAGAGAACTTTTCTGTCTTGTCAATCGATACCGAGCGGGCGCCGGCGGCGAGGCCGTGCGTGGCCAGGTGGTAGTCAAGCCGCCATCCGACATTCTTGGCATAGGCCTGGCCGCGCTGGCTCCACCATGTGTAGCAGGAATCGGTCGCTTCAGGCTCCAGCTGGCGATAGACATCGACCAGTTCGCCGGCTCCAAGCAGTCGACTCATCCAGTCGCGCTCCTGCGGCAGAAAGCCCGAGTTCTTCTGGTTGCTCTTCCAGTTTTTGAGGTCGATTTCGCGGTGCGCAATATTGATGTCGCCGCAAAGAATGAATTCGCGCTCGGCCTTCACGCGCATCAGGTGCGGGTAGATCTGTGCCAGAAAGCGGAACTTGGCTTGCTGGCGTTCTTCACCGGACGAGCCGCTGGGGAAATAGCAGCTGATGATCGAGTGCCGGCTGCGGGGCGTATCAAAGCGCAACTCGACCCAGCGGCCTTCCGCGTCAAACTCAGTGCTGCCAAAGCCGACGATGACCTCGCTCGGTTCCAGGTGCGTATAAATTCCGACGCCGGAGTAGCCCTTTTTCTGCGCCAAATGGAAGTGCCCTCGTAGTCCCGCCAGGGACTCGAATCGGCCCTTGATGTCGGCTGCCTGGGCCTTGACTTCCTGGACACAAATACAATCGGGTCGCGTTCTGGCGAGCCAGTCCGGCAAACCCTTGCTCGTCGCCGAGCGGATGCCATTGAGATTGAGGCTGCATAATTTGAACAAGGAATTCCCCATGTCAGAGTGCTTCGAAACCCGGATCGAGCCAGCGTCGGCACCCGACCCGCTGGCGCAGGAATTCGTCGGGTTTGTGCTCGATTGTGGCGCGCTGCGATTTGGCGAGTTTACGACCAAGGCGGGTCGCATCAGCCCGTATTTCTTCAACGCCGGGGGCTTTGACGATGGAGCCAGGCTGGCGCGCCTGGCACAGTTCTATGCGCGACGCCTGCTCGCCAGTGGCATCGAGTTCGACATGATCTTCGGGCCCGCCTACAAAGGCATCGTGCTGGGCGCAGCGGTGGCGGTGGAATTGGCCCGGCTGGGCCGCAATGTGCCCTTTGCCTACAATCGCAAGGAGAGCAAGGACCACGGTGAGGGCGGGCTGCTGGTCGGTGCGCCGCTTCGCGGGCGCGTGCTGATCGTCGACGATGTCATGTCGGCCGGCACGGCGGTGCGTGAATCGATAGCGATGATTGAAGCTGCGGGTGCCGCGGCGCATGCCGTCATCATCGCCCTGGATCGACAGGAAATGGCGGTCGAGGCCGGCGTTGACCTGCCCTACAGTGCGGTTCAGCACGCCCGCGAGCGCTTGGGACTGCAGGTTTGCGCGGTTGCGAATCTGTCGGATTTGCTGCAGTATTTGATGTTGCATAACGCCGGGGGGCGATGGGCCGATCAGCAACGTGTTCTGGCCTACCGGGAGCGTTATGGTGTTGAAAAGGGTTGAAGATGTTCGGATGGACCGGGAGCGCTTCGGGGTACCTGGGAAGGAGTCTGCTGCAAGTCGTGGCTGTGGCATGGATGCTGGTGAGCCTTGCCACGCAAGCACAACCGGTACCAATCAACGGCGTTTACACCTGCGTCGATGCGCGTGGTCGCAAGCTCACTTCGGACCGTCCGATCGCCGATTGTGCTGATCGCGAACAGCAGGTGCTCAATCCGAGCGGCACCGTGCGGGCCAAGGTGGGGCCGACCCTGAGCGCCTATGAGCGCAGCCTGATCGAAGCCAAGGAGCGCGCCGAGCAGGAGGAACGCGCCCGGGTGGCCGAGGGAAAGCGTCGTGACCGCGCCCTGCTCATGCGTTATCCGGACCAGAGCGCCCATGATGCCGAGCGCAGCGAGTCGCTGGGGCAAATCGGTGTCGTTCGCAAGGCTGCAGTACACCGGGCCGAAGAGTTGATGCGTCGACGTACGGCGCTTCTCGAGGAGATGGAGTTTTACAAGAAGGACCCGAGCAAGGCGCCGCTGGCGCTGCGCCGCGAGATCGAAGAAGTTACCCAGAGTCTCGCGGTGCAAGGGCGATTCATCGCCGATCAGGACGCTGAGATCAAGCGCACGAACGCCCGCTTCGACGAGGAATTGTCGCGTTTGAAGCAACTCTGGGCGTCCCAGGGTGGCACATCCGGCAAGGCTCGTTGACTGCCAGCGTTGGGCACGGCGCCCTAACCAATTTGTTTGCGCAACAGGTCGTTGACGCGTTGCGGGTTGGCCTTGCTCGCGCTGGCCTTCATGATTTGCCCGACCAGCGCGTTCAGCGCCTTGCTGTTGCCTGCGCGGTATTGCTCCACACTCTTCGCATTTGCGGCAATCACCTCGGCGACCAATTGTTCGAGTGCGCGGGAGTCGTCCATCTGTCTTAGACCGAGGGCGTCAATCAATTGATCGATATCTTCACCGACTGACCCGATCCGTGGCGATGCTGCGCACGGCGCCGTCGGACCCGTTGGCTCGCCCGCGGCTTGTCCCCAAAGATGATCGAATGCGACTCTGGCGTTGCTGTTGGAGATGGTGCCGTCCTGGATGCGCCCGATCAACCATCCCAGGGCTTGCGGACTCACAGGTGCATCGGCGATCGAGCCACCTTCCAGATTCAGCCGGCGGGCGACTTCTCCGGTGATCCAGTTGCACGCCAGCTTCGGCTGCGCGCGGGCCTTGACGGTAGCTTCAAAATAGGCCGCCATCTCGCGACTCTGGGTCAGTGCCCTTGCGTCGTAGTCCGACAGCCCGTGCTCGGCAACCAATCGTCTCACCATCTGGCTGGGCAGTTCCGGCATCTGCGCGCGAACTATTTCGACCCACGCCGGGTCAATCACCAAAGGCGGCAGATCAGGGTCGGGAAAGTAGCGGTAATCAGCCGCGTCCTCCTTGCTGCGCATGGCCCGTGTTTCACCGCTTTGCGGGTTGAACAGGACGGTGGCTTGCTCGATGGCGTGGCCATCCTCGATTTGTCCAATCTGCCAGAGAACCTCAAAATCGATTGCCTGTTGCATGAACCGGAAACTGTTCAGATTCTTGATTTCGCGTCGTGTACCCAGTGCGCCACCGGGCTTACGCACCGAGACGTTGGCGTCGCAGCGGAAATTTCCTTCCTGCATGTTGCCGTCGCAAATGCCAATCCAGGTCACCAGTCGGTGCAATTCCCTCGCGTAGGCCACTGCTTCCGCGCTGGAGCGCATGTCCGGTTCGGTGACGATCTCCAGCAGTGGTGTGCCTGCTCGATTGAGGTCGATGCCGGTTTCGCCGATGAAATCCTCGTGCAGGGACTTGCCCGCATCCTCTTCAAGGTGAGCGCGCACCAGGCGCACCGTTTTGAGCTCGTCGCCAAGATAAAAACTCAGCGAGCCGCCCTGCACCACGGGAATCTCGAACTGGCTGATCTGATAGCCCTTGGGTAAATCCGGGTAGAAGTAGTTCTTGCGCGCGAACACACTGCGTGGCGCGATCTGCGAGCCCAGCGCCAGCGCCAGCCTGATCGCGTGTTCAACGGCGCGTCGATTCATCACCGGCAGTGTGCCGGGAAGGGCCAGATCCACCGCGCACGCAAGCGAGTTGGGCGCGGCGCCAAACGCGACCGGGGCGCGACTGAAAATCTTCGATTTTGTGGCCAACTGCGCGTGGGTCTCAAAGCCGATCACGACTTCATAGCCATGCACCAGATGCGATGTCATGTTTACCTCTCTGACGGTGAATCCCGGGCTTGATCAATGGATTGCGGATCGGGCAATGTTACAGGGGACGCGGGCTTGGGACCGGCTTCAGCTTTCGGGGGATAATCCGCACACTACGCCAAGCATGGTGTTAGCGCGGACGATTTCACCGATTTTGGGGACGAACACATGATGAAGAAGGCGTTGATCCTGCTGCTGATAACGTGGGCGGGCATGGTGTCTGCACAGTCGGGAAGTGCAACCAAGAAGGAGCTTGTTGCCAAGGTCCTGAAGCTACAGGCACCGGGCATCGAGATGGCCGCGCAGAACCTGGCGGAACGACCAGCCGCGCTGATGATGCAGCAAGCCAATATGGCCTTGCAGACTCGTGTGACCGCCGAGCGGCGCGACGCAGTGGCCAAGGAAATTCAGGCTGATTTGAAAAAATACACCGATGAGGTGGTCCCCTTGGTGCGCGATCGGGCCATCAAGCTTGCCCCGACGACGATTGGCGTGCTGCTCGACGAGCGTTTCAGCGAAGATGAGCTCAAACAGCTCGTGGGGATCATGGAGTCGCCGGTGAATCGGAAATTCTCGCAACTGAGCTCGGAAATGCAAAAGGTTCTGGTGGACAAGTTGTTGGCCGAGACACGAACCGCAGTTGAGCCCAAGGTGAAGACGCTCGAGCAGTCGGTTCGCAAGCGCTTGGGCTTGCCAGCGGCGTCAGCTGCGTCCTCACGCCCGGCCACGACACCGAGTCACCCGGCGAGCAAGTGATCGACCCGAGATCGCCAACTCAGGCCAGAAGTGCCTGCGCAAATTCGCTCGCGTTGAAGGTTTCCAGGTCGTCGAGCTTTTCGCCCACGCCAATGAAGTAGACCGGCATCGGCCGCTCGCGTGCGATCGCTGCCAGCACGCCACCCTTGGCGGTGCCGTCGAGCTTGGTGATGATCAATCCGGTGAGTCCCAGCGCGTCGTCGAATGCCTTGACCTGGGTCAGCGCGTTCTGCCCGGTGTTGCCGTCAATGACCAGCAGCACCTCGTGTGGGGCACCGCTGTCGGCCTTTTGCACGACGCGTTTGATCTTCTTGAGTTCCTCCATCAAGTGCAACTGCGTTGGCAGGCGCCCGGCCGTATCCACCAGCACCACGTCCTTGGCGCGGGCACGCCCTGCGCTGACTGCGTCGAAACTCACTGCGGCGGGGTCGCCGCCGTCCTGACTGATGATTTCGATCGTCATGGCGCGTGTGCTCGCTTCGCTGCCGGCCCGTGTCGCCCACACCATCAGTTGTTCACGGGCCGCCGCACGAAAGGTGTCCCCGGCAGCCAGCAGGACGCCCGCGCCCCGGTCTGAGAGGTGGCGCGCGAGTTTGCCGATGGACGTGGTTTTGCCGGCGCCGTTGACGCCAGTGACCATGATGACGGTCGGCTTTTGCGGCCCGATCACCAGTGGCTTTTCCAACGCGCAGAGCAGCGTCGTGAGGGATTCAACGAGCAGTTCACGAACTGCGGCCGGGGCAGTGGCCTGGCGGTCTTTGACCCGGTCCTTGAGGTCATCAAGCAGGTATTGTGTGGCCTTGACACCGGTGTCGGCCATCAGCAGTGCCGACTCCAGTTCCTCGTACAGTACCTCGTCAATGCGGGTGCCGCTGAACACCGCAGCCAGGCTCGATCCGGTCTTGCGCAGACCGGCCCGGAGTTTGGCCAGCCAGCCTTGGCGTTGCGCGGCGAGGCTGCGGGTACTCTCGGGCGCAGCGACTGGCGTTTCGGAGACGGATTTTTTTTTGAAAAAACTGAACATTGGGCATGCGATCTGAATCGGACTATTCTATGAAACCATCCATGACCCATCTTCGCGCAAGCCGGCGGGCGTTATGCGGCCTGATTTTCGGCTGGCTTGCGATCACCGCGGCTCAGGGGCAGCCGGCCCCAGTGGCCCAGCAGTTTCGTCTGTCCAATGGCATGACCGTGATCGTCAAGCCGGATCGGCGTGCACCAACCGTCGTGCATATGCTGTGGGTTCGTGCCGGATCGATGGACGAAGTTGACGGCACGTCAGGCGTTGCGCATGTGCTTGAGCACATGATGTTCAAGGGCACACCGTCGGTGCCTGCTGGAGAATTCTCGCGCCGGGTCGCCGCGCTGGGCGGGCGTGAAAATGCCTTCACAGGCAAGGACTACACAGGCTATTACCAGCAGATACCAGCCGGCAAACTCGAGGAGGTCATGAAGCTCGAGGCGGACCGGTTCGCCAACAATCTTTGGTCTGACGAGGAATTTGCCAGGGAGCTTGAAGTTGTCAAGGAGGAACGTCGACTTCGGACC
>JAKANU010000139.1 GCA_021812315.1 Pseudomonadota bacterium | reverse complement strand
GAGCCATTGAGTTGCCTGAGGGCAAGGAGATGGTCATGCCTGGGGACAATGTATCGATCACGGTCAAGCTGATCAACCCCATTGCCATGGAAGAAGGCCTGCGCTTTGCCATCCGCGAAGGCGGCAAAACCGTCGGTGCCGGGGTCGTCGCGAAGATCATTGCTTGAGTTTCCTAGGGGCATAGCTCAATTGGCAGAGCGTCGGTCTCCAAAACCGAAGGTTGTAGGTTCGATTCCTACTGCCCCTGCCACCTGACCTATTGATGAAGGTGGTTTGCGGATCCGTCGTCGTTCACAGGACGGGCCCATGTGTCCAGAGATTGCTGGGTTTGATTTGAAGTAGACAAAGCGCGAGATCGAGAAAAAATGGCCACCTCACCAGTTCAAACTGTCAATACCGGCGTCGACAAGGCCAAGCTTGCGGCGGCGGTGGTTTTGCTCGTCGGGTCGCTGGCTGCCTTTTACGTGCTCGGCAAACAGGGACAGCTTGCTCAGTGGGGCGGCTTGCTCGGTGGACTGACCGCCGCGGTGGCGGTGTTTTTCACCTCTGAGCCGGGCAAGCAGTTGTATGCCTTTGGCCGGGATGCATGGCGTGAGGTCAGGAAGGTGGTGTGGCCGGCGCGCAAGGAAGCGATCCAGATGACAGCCTACGTGTTTGGTTTTGTCTTGATCATGGCCTTGTTTCTTTGGTTGACCGACAAGACGCTTGAGTGGGTCTTTTATGATTTGATTCTGGGGTGGAAGAAGTGATGAATGCTGCCATGGAAACCGCATCGACCGAGCCGCTGGCTGCGGCCCAGATTCTGGCGACTGCACCGTCCAATCCGGACTTGCGCTGGTATGTGGTTCACGCCTACTCCGGTATGGAAAAGGCGGTCGAGCGCAACATCATCGAACGCATCAATCGCGCCGGCATGCAGGACAAATTCGGTCGCATTCTGGTTCCCATGGAAGAAGTGGTCGAAATCAAGAACGGTCAAAAGAAGACCACTGAGCGCAAGTTTTTCCCTGGCTACGTGCTGGTGGAAATGGTCATGGACGACGATACCTGGCATTTGATCAAGCACACCAACAAGGTCACCGGATTTGTTGGCGGGGCGAAAAATCGCCCTTCTCCGATTTCCGAGGCAGAGGTCAAGAAGATATCGACGCAGATGCAGGAAGGTACCGAGAAGCCGCGGCACAAGGTTGAATTTGTGGTGGGCGAGTTTGTGCGTGTCAAGGATGGCCCGTTCACCGACTTCAACGGGTCAGTCGAGGACGTCAATTATGAAAAGAGCAAGGTCCGGGTCGCGGTGACCATCTTTGGTCGCTCGACACCGGTGGAACTGGAGTTTTCGCAGATTGAGAAAACGTGAGATTTTGCGGGACAGGCCGCAGCTACGCGAAGCGGGCCGGCTCTGTCCTCAACTGATTAGGTAGTTCGCATTTTTCGACTCGATGCGAATTTGTTTTGTGAGTCGTTAACCCCGGGGAGCTCGGGCCGGCAGACTGAAAGCCAGGTCCAGGCGTTAGAACCCGCAAGGAGAAAAGTATGGCGAAGAAAATCGTCGGTTTTGTCAAGCTGCAAGTGCCAGCGGGCAAGGCCAATCCGTCACCACCGATTGGCCCGGCATTGGGCCAGCGGGGGTTGAACATCATGGAGTTTTGCAAGGCGTTCAATGCCCAGACCCAGGGCGTCGAGCCGGGGCTTCCCCTGCCTGTGGTGATCACCGCCTTTGCGGACAAGAGCTTTACCTTCATCATCAAGTCGCCGCCTTCTTCCATTCTGATCAAGAAGGCTGCGAAGATTGACAAGGGTTCGGCCACGCCGCATACCGCCAAGGTGGGCAAGGTAACGCGCGCCCAGCTTGAAGAAATTGCCAAGACCAAGATGAAAGACCTGACAGCGGCCGACATGGATGCGGCGGTGCGCACGATAGCCGGGTCGGCCCGTTCGATGGGCGTCAATGTGGAGGGTGTGTAAATGACCCAACTGACAAAGAAGAGAAAATCTTTCCAGGGCAAAGTCGACAGCATCAAGCTGTACCCCCTGAGTGATGCCCTGGGAATCGTCAAGGAATGTGCCAACGCCAAGTTTGACGAGTCGATTGATGTGGCGGTTCAGCTTGGCGTCGATGCCAAGAAATCGGATCAGGTGGTGCGCGGCGCGGTCGTGTTGCCCAACGGCACTGGCAAGACCAAGCGGGTTGCCGTGTTTGCCCAGGGCGCGAAGGCTGAAGAAGCCAAGGCGGCGGGTGCCGATATCGTTGGCATGGACGATCTGGCGGCACGGATCAAGGCCGGCGATATGCCCTTTGACGTGGTGATTGCAGCGCCCGATGCGATGCGTGTTGTCGGCACTTTGGGCCAGATTCTCGGTCCGCGTGGCTTGATGCCCAACCCGAAGGTTGGGACCGTCACACCGGATGTGGCCACCGCCGTTAGGAACGCCAAGGCGGGTCAGGTGCAATTCAGGGTCGATAAGGCGGGTATTGTCCATTCGACGATCGGCCGGCGCTCGTTTGACAACGAAAAGTTGCAAGGCAATCTGGCCGCCTTGATTGAAGCGCTGACCAAGGCCAAGCCGGCCACCAGCAAGGGCCTGTATTTGAGAAAGGTTGCGGTGTCGTCCACGATGGGTGTGGGTGTTCGTGTGGACATGCAGACAATCGCGGCGTAAAGAAAGGAATTCGGGTCGCCCGAGGGGCGGCTTGAAGTGGTGGGCTGTCGGCGTTGCAAGGTGCCGACAGGTCATCCAAGACCGTTGGTGCGAGCCTGGTAACTCTACGCAGAACTCGCTTAATCATTGACAACCAACGCAGATGGCGATCCCGCTGCAAGAAGGACATGTTCCTGAATCAGTTGGTGGCTGCAACGTGGCGTGCTGGACGGCCTGGGGTCGACAGTACAAATTAAAGGAGTAGACCTTGAGTCTTAATCGCAGTGAGAAAGAAGCGGTCATCAGCGATGTGACCGGCCTCGCGGCAAAAGCTCAAACGCTGGTGATGGCGGAATACCGCGGCATCACGGTCGCCGATATGACCAAATTGCGCTTTACCGCGCGCAGCAATGGTGTGAGTCTGAGCGTGTTGAAGAATACGCTGGCTCGCCGTGCTGTCGCAGGAGGCAGATTTGAGATCGTGTCCGATCTGATGACGGGTCCGCTGATCTACGGCTTTTCGGAAGATGCTGTGGCGGCTGCGCGAGTAGTCGCCGACTTCGCAAAAACCAACGATCGGTTGGTGATTCGGGGTGGTGCCTATGGCGGAAAAGCGCTCGATCCAAGCGCAGTGAAGCGTTTGGCAAGCATTCCTTCCAAGGAAGTCTTGCTGGCGCAATTGCTTGGCTTGATGCAATCCCCGGTTTCACGCCTGGCGCGTGTGCTCGGCGCGATTGCGGAAAAAAGGGGCGCTGCCGTGGCAGAGGCACCTGCCGCGGCCTGAGCCCGGGCGGCATGAAGTATCCAAGATGATGAAACCCGCGGGACAGTCCCAAGCGTAGCAACGCACCGTCCCCAACCCACTTTAGGAACAGGAATAGAAATGGCATTCGATAAAGACACATTTTTGACCGCGCTGGATGGCATGACGGTCATGGAACTCAACGATCTGGTGAAAGCCATCGAAGAGAAATTTGGCGTGAGCGCCGCAGCCATGTCGGCGCCGGCAGCCGGCGGCGGTGCCGCCGCTGTGGTTGCTGAGGAGCAGACCGAGTTCAATGTTGTGCTGCTTGAAGCCGGCACGGCAAAGGTCTCGGTAATCAAGGCGGTGCGGGAAATTACCGGCCTGGGTCTGAAGGAAGCCAAGGACCTCGTCGACGGCGCTCCGAAGAACGTCAAGGAGGGCGTTTCAAAGGCGGATGCCGATGCGGCCTTGAAGAAGCTGATTGAAGCTGGCGCCAAGGCTGAACTCAAGTAATTGAGAGCGGAAAAGGCTGGATGCCCGTTGCGGGCGTCCAGCCTTTGGCACTTGTAAGAGCACACCGAAAAGCGGCCTTTGCGATCCAAAGGTGCTTTTCAGTGTCTTCTGACCCCGACTGCAGAAGACGCCTTGGTTCGGGTTGCACGCAATGTGCGACCGTCCGCCAATGATTGGTAGCGGCCAATCACCAAGAATATGACCAGCCAGTCGCCTAGGACCCCCAGGATTCCTTAGTCTTTGCCCGGAGATCTCATGGCTTACACATACACAGAACGCAAACGTATTCGCAAGAATTTTGGCAGTCGCGACAGCGTGCTTGAAATTCCCTATTTGTTGCAGATGCAAAAGGACGCCTACACGGCATTTCTGCAAGCGGATGTCCCGCCGAAGAAGCGCTCCGCCGAGGGGCTCCAAGCGGCTTTTGAGGCGGCTTTTCCGATCGTTTCCCACAATGGCTTTGTCGAGATGAAGTATCTCGAGTACAACCTCGCGAAGCCGGCTTTTGACGTGCGCGAATGCCAGACACGCGGCTTGACTTTTGGATCGGCGGTGCGGGCCAAGGTGCAGTTGATCATTTACGACCGGGAATCGTCCACGTCGCAGAACAAGGTCGTCAAGGAAGTCAAGGAGCAGGAGGTCTACATGGGCGAAGTGCCCTTGATGACCGGCAAAGGATCGTTCATCATCAATGGCACCGAGCGTGTGATCGTCTCCCAGTTGCATCGCTCACCCGGGGTGTTCTTTGAGCACGACAAGGGCAAAACCCATAGTTCGGGCAAGTTGCTTTTTTCAGCGCGCATCATTCCGTACCGTGGTTCCTGGCTGGATTTCGAGTTTGATCCCAAGGATGTTTTGTACTTTCGCGTCGATCGCCGCCGAAAGATGCCGGTGACAATCCTGCTCAAAGCCATTGGGCTCAACCACGAGTCGATCCTGGCGAACTTTTTCGTCAATGACAATTTCCGTCTGATGGACAGCGGTGCGCAGATGGAATTTGTCGCCGAACGCTTGCGCGGCGAGGTGGCTCGCTTTGACATCACCGACAGGAGTGGCAAGGTGATTGTCGCCAAAGACAAACGCGTCACCGCGCGGCACACCAGGGAGCTGGAACAATCCGGGACAACGCACATCAGTGTTCCTGAGGATTTCCTGGTGGGGCGGGTCGTCGCGCGCAACATTGTCGATGCCGAGAGTGGCGAGATCCTGGTCAGAGCCAACGAAGAGCTATCCGAAGCGGTGCTCAAGAAGCTGCGCATCGCCGGCGTGCAGGACGTGCCATGCATCTATACCAACGAACTCGACCAGGGCGCCTACATCTCACAGACCCTGCGTGGTGACGAGACGGCCGACGAGTTTGCCGCCCGGGTGGCCATCTACCGCATGATGCGCCCAGGCGAACCGCCGACGGAAGACGCGGTTCAGGCGCTGTTTCAGCGCTTGTTTTACAACCCTGACACTTACGACCTGTCGCGAGTGGGCCGGATGAAGTTCAATGCCAAAATGGGTCGCGCCGAATCCACCGGACCGATGGTGCTGACCAACGAGGACATCCTGGCGGTGGTCAAGATCCTCGTCGATCTGCGCAATGGGCGTGGCGAGGTCGATGACATCGACCATCTGGGCAACCGGCGTGTACGCTGTGTTGGCGAATTGGCCGAAAACCAGTACCGAACCGGCCTGGCGCGGATCGAGAAGGCGGTCAAGGAGCGCCTCGGGCAGGCCGAGCAGGAGCCACTGATGCCCCACGATCTGATCAACAGCAAGCCGATTTCGGCTGCACTCAAGGAATTCTTTGGGGCCTCTCAACTGTCGCAGTTCATGGACCAGACCAACCCCTTGTCCGAGATTACCCATAAGCGGCGTGTTTCAGCACTCGGTCCGGGCGGCTTGACTCGCGAGCGTGCCGGATTTGAAGTCCGCGATGTGCATGTGACGCACTACGGCCGGGTCTGCCCGATCGAGACGCCCGAAGGTCCGAATATTGGTCTGATCAATTCCCTGGCGCTGTACGCCAGGCTCAATGAATACGGCTTTATCGAGACGCCCTACAGGCGGGTGGTCGACTGCAAGGTGACCAATACGATTGACTATCTCTCGGCGATTGAAGAGGGAAAGTACGTTATCGCCCAGGCCAACGCGGTGCTGGACAAAGACGGGAAACTCAGCGGCGAGATGATTTCCGCACGCGAAGCGGGCGAGTCCATCCTGGTCAGCGCGGAGCGTGTTCGGTACATGGACGTGTCGCCCGCACAGATCGTTTCGGTCGCTGCTTCATTGGTGCCGTTTCTGGAGCACGATGATGCCAATCGTGCCTTGATGGGTGCCAACATGCAGCGTCAGGCGGTGCCGATTTTGCGTCCCGAAAAGGCCTTCGTTGGCACCGGCATTGAACGTGTTGCGGCGGTTGACTCGGGAACCGTGGTGACAGCGACTCGCGGTGGTGTGGTCGATTATGTCGATGCAACGCGGGTGGTGGTTCGTGTCAACGACGCGGAGGCGCAAGCTGGCGAAGTTGGCGTCGATATCTACAACCTGATCAAGTATCAACGTTCCAACCAGAACACCAATATTCATCAGCGGCCGATTGTCAAGAAGGGCGACCGGCTCGCCAAGGGTGATGTGATCGCCGATGGCGCGTCGACCGATCTGGGCGAGTTGGCCCTGGGTCAGAACATGCTGGTGGCGTTCATGCCCTGGAATGGCTACAACTTCGAGGACTCGATTCTGATCAGCGAGCGCGTGGTGGCCGAAGACCGATACACGTCGATTCACATCGAGGAGTTGGTGGTGATGGCTCGAGACACCAAGCTCGGCGCCGAGGAGATCACCCGTGACATTCCGAACCTCAGCGAGCAGCAACTCAATCGGCTGGACGAGTCGGGCATCATCTATGTGGGCGCCGAGGTGATGCCCGGCGACACCCTCGTGGGCAAGGTAACCCCGAAGGGTGAAACCACACTCACTCCGGAAGAGAAACTGCTGCGCGCGATCTTCGGTGAGAAGGCCAGCGACGTGAAGGACACGTCCTTGCGGGTTGACCAGGGCTCGCAGGGGACCGTCATCGATGTGCAGGTCTTTACGCGAGAGGGCATCGTCCGTGATCGACGCGCACAGCAGATCATCGATGACGAGCTCAAGCGGTTCCGGCTGGATCTCAACGACCAGCTCCGGATTGTCGAGGCCGACGCGTTCGACCGGATCGAGAAGTTGTTGGTTGGAAAGCCTGCCAATGGGGGGCCGCACAAGCTTGCCAAGGGTTCAAAGGTCGACAAAGCCTATCTGGCGTCGGTGGAGAAGTTCCATTGGTTCGACATCCGGCCGGCTGATGAAGAGATCGCGGCACAACTCGAGAGCATCAAGAATTCCCTGGAGCAAACGCGCCACAGTTTTGATCTCGCGTTTGAGGAAAAGCGCAAGAAATTGACTCAGGGTGATGAATTGCCTGCCGGCGTTCTGAAGATGGTCAAGGTCTACCTCGCAGTGAAGCGACGACTCCAGCCAGGTGACAAGATGGCAGGGCGCCATGGCAACAAGGGCGTGGTGTCCAAGATCGTCCCTGTCGAAGCCATGCCCTACATGGCCGTCGGAACCCCGTGCGACATCGTGCT
>JAKANU010000138.1 GCA_021812315.1 Pseudomonadota bacterium | reverse complement strand
AGACTTACTGCGTCGAGCCCGGCGTACACATCACCATTGAAAGCCAACACCGCCGGTTTCGAATTGTGCGCGGTAAAGCGCGGACGCCATGCGGCATAGCGGGCGGTGTTGAGCTCTGCAAGGGTCGCGCTCAAACCCATCAAACCGGCAATTTGATCGCTGGACTTCTTCTTGAGCAAGTCAATGAGTTGCGCCGACTGCGCGACAAACACCGGCCGGGTCAGCGGCACAGGAGGCACGGGCTTTTCGAAGTCAAGCGCCTTGGCGGGGGAGAGCAGGAACAGCATGTTTCCCGACTATTTCAAATCACCCGCCAACGAGGCCAGCGTCTCGGGCGCGACCACGGTGTGCGCCGGGTAGTTCGTATGGTCGCAGCCCAGGGTCACGCCAGCACCGGCCTTGACAGCCGCGCACATCAGTGGCGTCAGCTCAAAGCGCACAAAGTGCACGGCTGAAGTCTTCTCGTGGTTCTCGCGGTCCATGTCCTCATCGGCAATGGCGTAGACCCGCGTGTGTCCTTCAACTTCGACGAAGAGCCGGTCTTCCACGCCGATCAAACGCGCCAGTTCGCGCCTGCGCTGGTTCTCGTCGGGGTACTCGACCATCATGGTTGCTTTCCAGTTGCTGCCATCGGGCAGCAGGGCGCCATACACCTCGATTTCCTGCGCGATGCTCTCTTCTTCAAAGATCTTCTCAATGCGCAGCATCTCCTGAATCTGGTAGCGAATCGTCATTTCGCTCTCGAATTGCAGGTTGATGTGCTCACCGAGCTGCACACTGCGCAGTCTGCGATGGGCGATGACTGCGGGCTTGTTTTGCTTGCGCCATTTGCTGTACGCCTCGAGTGTCATCAGACTCTCGGGCGTGATCTTTCCGGTTAATTTCATCGCGTTCCTATTCTTGTCAGCGCGAGGCGGCACGCCGTGGCGATCCATGAATCCTGGATTGCCGCGTCTTTGCTCCTCGCAATGACCGCTTACTTCAGTCCATACGCCTTCGCAACCAGGCTGATCGGATGCAGCAATTGCGGCGCACCCAGACCGTTGTTCTCAAAGCCCTGCGCAATGTGGTGGCCGCCCAGTGGGCAGTCCGAACTGATGAAATCGGGTTTGGTGCCGTCCTTCATCGTCGCCATCGCCTTGAACAGGGGTTTGCCGATTTTCATGGCCTGCTGGTGATGCGCCTTCTTCACGCCGAAGGTGCCGGCGTGACCGGAGCAACGTTCGTGCGTATCCACCGTGGTGCCGGGAATCATCTTCAGCATTTCCTCGGTCTTCTTGCCGATATTCTGGACCCTGCCGTGACACGGTATTTGATAACTCACATGGCCCAATGGCACCGAAAACTCGGTCTTCAGCAGACCATCGCGTTTGCGCTGCATCAGGTATTCAAACGGGTCCCACATGGCTTGCCTGACCCGTTGCACGTCGGCGTCATCCGGGTACATCAGTGGAATTTCCTGCTTGAACATCAGTGCACAGCTCGGCACCGCAGCCAAAATGGCATAGCCGTCTCTGGCGTACTTCGCCAGCACCGGAATATTTGCCTCCTTCGCCGCGTTGACCGACTCCAGATCACCGAGTTCGAGCTTGGGCATGCCGCAACAGCGTTCCTTCTCGACGATGACGTACGGCACCTCGTTGTGATCAAGAACCGCCAGCAGATCCATGCCGATGCCGGGCTCGTTGTAGTTGATGTAGCAGGTCGCAAAGATGGCCACTTTGCCCGGCGTCTTCTCACCGTCGCGCGCAAGGCTCGTCTTGGCCTCGGATGCGGTGGAACGGAATTTCCTGGTTGCCAGGGATGGCAGCCAGGCGTTGCGGTCCACGCCCGCCACCTTTTCGATCACGCCTCGGGCCAGTCGCGTGCGGTTGACCGCGTTGGCCGCCTGCACCACGATCGGAATGCCCGCAAACTGTCCGTGCATGTCGGTCGAAGCCATGAGCCGCTCGGCCAGTGGTACCTCGCCCTTCTTGAACTTGATGGCTTTGGCGCGCAGCATTGTGTGCGGAAAGTCCAGATTGAACTCGTGCGGCGGCACGTAGGGACACTTGGTCATGTAGCACAGGTCGCAGAGGTAACACTCGTCGACAACCTTCCAGTAGTCCGCTTTGTCGACACCGTCGACCTCCATCGTCTTGCTTTCGTCCACCAGATCAAACAGCGTCGGGAACGAACCGCACAGGCTCACGCAGCGCCGACAACCATGGCAGATGTCGAAAATGCGTTCCAGCTCGGCAAACGCCGATGCCTCGTTGTAGTAATCGGCGCCCTTCCAGTCAATCGGATGTCGGGTGGGCGCCTGCAAATTGCCTTCACTTGCCATGATGTGATCCCCTGTGAGTACCAGTTGTCTGGTTGGCCGATTATTCTGCATTGGGCGCTGCCGGCAACGCCCAACACGGACCAATCCGCTCGACGATCAGTCAGCCAAGTCCGCCAAGGCCTTGGTATATCGATTGGCGTGGGAACGCTCGGCCTTGGCCAGCGTTTCAAACCAGTCAGCCACCTCGTCGTGGCCCTCATCGCGCGCGGTCTTGGCCATTCCCGGGTACATGTCGGTGTATTCGTGCGTTTCGCCCGCCACCGCCGACTTCAGATTGTCCCGGGTGCCGCCAAACGGCAGGCCGGTGGCCGGGTCGCCGCACTGCTCAAGCCACTCCAGGTGCCCATGGGCGTGGCCGGTCTCGCCCTCGGCAGTGGAGCGAAACAATGCCGCCACATCCGGCTGGCCTTCAACGTCAGCCTTGTTCGCGAAGTACAAATAGCGGCGGTTGGCCTGCGATTCGCCCGCGAAGGCGGCCTTCAGGTTGGCTTCCGTCTTTGAGCCCTTTAATGCTGCCATAAAAATCTCCTATGGAATTGAAAAAGAATGCGCTTGCTTTGACCAGATTCTGCCAAAGACCAGCGCAGCTTATCGCTTCTGCAGGCCTGCGTCCATTTGAATACCTCAATGTAGCTCATTGCTTTTGCCTATAAAAATCGCTTCACCGAATAAAATCAGCGCCACCATGAATGAACCCTCCCTGCAAAGCGGCCTCAATAGCCTGTCCAAGTCCTTCGAACCAGCCGCCATCGAGTCGCGCTGGGGCCCGCAATGGGAACGCCAAGGCTACGCACTGGCAGGGTTTCGTGGCAGCAACCGGGCGCGGCCCGACGCCGCCTCGTTCGCCATCCAGTTGCCACCGCCGAACGTGACGGGCACGCTGCACATGGGGCATGCGTTCAACCAGACGATCATGGACTCCCTGACGCGCTACCACCGCATGCTCGGGGATAACACGGTCTGGATTCCCGGCACCGATCATGCCGGCATCGCCACGCAGATCGTGGTGGAACGCCAGTTGCAGGAGCAGAAAATCAGCCGCCACGACCTGGGTCGTGAGCGCTTCGTCGACAAGGTCTGGGAGTGGAAGGAGAAGAGCGGCAACATCATCACCACCCAGATGCGCCGCATGGGCGCCAGCGTCGACTGGAGCCGCGAATATTTCACGATGGACGAAAAGTTGTCCAGGGCCGTGACGGAAACTTTTGTTCGCCTCTATGAGGAAGGTTTGATCTACCGCGGCAAGCGCCTGGTGAACTGGGACCCGGTCCTGCAAAGCGCCGTCAGCGACCTTGAAGTCGAAAGCGAGGAAGAAGACGGTCATTTATGGCATATCTGCTACCCGTTTGCCGACGGCGCACAA
Source organism: Pseudomonadota bacterium (assembly GCA_021812315.1). Lineage (GTDB taxonomy): Bacteria > Pseudomonadota > Gammaproteobacteria > Burkholderiales > Burkholderiaceae_C > Rhodoferax. The sequence continues at coordinate 3,821 of JAKANU010000138.1, read as the reverse complement.
TCGATCAATGGCGTGATGGCGCCGGGTCTGGTGGTGGCCACGACACGCCCCGAGACCATGCTCGGTGACGTCGCCGTGATGGTGCACCCGCAGGACGAGCGCTACGCCCACCTGATCGGCAAGCACGTGAACCTGCCCCTGTGCGATCGAACCATTCCGGTGATTGCCGACGAATACGTTGACCGCAGCTTCGGCACCGGCGTGGTGAAAGTCACACCGGCGCACGACCAGAATGACTACGCCGTCGGACAACGCCACAAGTTGCCGATGATCGGTGTACTCACGCTCGACGCCAGGATCAACGCTGAAGCGCCAGCACCTTACCGGGGGCTGGACCGGTTCGCGGCGCGCAAGCAAATTGTCAAGGACCTCGATGCCCTGGGCCTGCTGATCGAGACCAGGAAGCACAAACTGATGGTGCCACGCTGCGCGCGCACCGGCCAGATCATCGAACCCATGCTCACTGACCAGTGGTTTGTTTCCATGACAAAAACGCCTGCAAAAGGCACCAGTATTGCACAAGGAGCTATCAATTCAGTAGCAAGCGGGGAGGTCAAATTTGTACCGGAGAACTGGGTCAACACGTACAACCAGTGGATGAACAACATCCAGGACTGGTGCATCAGCCGCCAGCTCTGGTGGGGGCATCAGATTCCCGCCTGGTATGACGAAGACGGTGCCATCTATGTGGCGCGAAGCGAGGCCGAAGCCCAGATCCAGGCTCCGGGCAAGACGCTGAGGCGCGACCCGGACGTGCTCGACACCTGGTACTCCTCGGCACTGGTGCCGTTCTCGACCATGGGTTGGAGCGGCAACATAGCGATGGGGTGCGGTGGGGACGACCGCGGCGATTTTGCGAGCGAAGCGAGTATGAGCAAGGGCGTTTCCGCCGCGACCCAGCGCGGTGCCGGCTCCAGCAGCCTGAGCGACTATGACCTGTACCTGCCATCGAGCCTGCTCGTCACCGGCTACGAGATCATCTTTTTCTGGGTGGCGCGCATGATCATGATGACGCGGCACTTCACTGGGCGCGTGCCGTTTCGCCACGTCTACATCCACGGCATGGTGCGCGACAGCGAAGGCAAAAAAATGAGCAAGTCCGAGGGCAATGTGATTGACCCGGTGGACCTGATCGATGGCGTTGACCTGGAAACCCTGGTTCACAAGTCCACCGTCGGACTGCGCAAACCCGAGACCGCGCCCAAGGTCGCCGCACGGGTGCGCAAGGAGTTTCCCAACGGCATGCCGGCCTATGGCGCCGACGCGCTACGCTTTACCATGGCCAGCTACGCCAGCCTGGGGCGCAACATCAACTTTGACACCAAGCGCTGCGAGGGCTATCGCAACTTCTGCAACAAGCTGTGGAACGCCAGCCGATTTGTGTTGATGAATTGCGAGGGCTTCGATTGCGGACTCGATGAGCACAGCGCCGACCAGTGCGCCAGCCCGGGCCAGAGTGGCGCTTATCTGGCCTTCAGCGCCGCCGATCGCTGGATCGTCTCCATACTGCAGAGCACCGAGGCCAACGTTTCGCAAGGCTTTGCCGACTACCGCCTGGACAATGTCGCCAATACCATCTACGACTTTGTCTGGAACGAGTTTTGCGACTGGTACCTGGAAATTGCCAAGGTTCAAATTCAGCAGGGCGACGCTGCGCAACAGCGCGCAACCCGGCGTACCCTGATCCGCACACTTGAAGTCATCCTGCGCCTGGCGCATCCGCTGATTCCGTTTATCACCGAGGAGCTGTGGCAAAAAGTCGCGCCGGTGGCGGGCCGCGCTGGCGAGTCGGTGTCGATTGCCGCCTATCCGCTGGCCCAACCCGAGCGCATCGATGCAGCGGCGATGGCGCACGTGAGCCGGCTCAAGCAACTGGTCGACGCCTGCCGCAACCTGCGCGGCGAGATGAGCGTATCCCCGGCAATGCGATTGCCACTGTTTGTGCTCACCAGCGAGCATGACGAGGCCGAGTTCATGCAGCAAGCGGCTGCGGTGCTGCAGGCGCTGGCGAAGCTCAGCGAAGTGCGGGTGTTTGACAACGAGAATGCCTGGGCCGCTGCCGCGAAGGCGGCCCCTGTTGCCATCGTCGGTGGCGCGCGGATCTGCCTCTACATGGAAGTCGACGTGGCCGCGGAGAGGCTGCGCCTGGGCAAGGAACTCGCGCGTGTCGAGGGTGAGATCGCCAAGGCTCAGGGAAAACTTGGTAACGAAAGTTTCGTCGCCAGGGCACCGGCGGCGGTCATCGAACAGGAACGCAAGCGTCTGGTTGACTTTGCCGACACTCTGGCCAAAGTACGCGAGCAGATCGCGCGGCTCGGCCAGGGCTAGCGACGGCGCAGGACGTGAATGAATTCGCTACCCAGCGTCTGCTGCTCAAGCAGCACGTTGCCGGTCTGTCGGGCAAACGCCTGAAAGTCGCGCACCGAACCGGCATCGGTTGCCACCACACGCAAGGTTTGTCCGCTTTGCATCTCGGCCAGCGCTTTCTTGGCCTTGAGAATGGGCAAGGGGCAGTTCAGGTTGCGGGTGTCGAGTTCTTTGTCAATTTGCATCAGTCTTCCTCCGGATTGCAACGAGTTTAGCCGCCCTGGCTTGACGGGCGCTTCGGGAACTCGACGAATTGCGGCTCGTGCCCACGCGATCGCAGCCAGTCGGCCAGGGCATAGCCAGTGCCCGCAGGCCAGCACTTCACATCTTTGAAATCAAACAGCCGGTAATCCACCAGTTCGGCCGACAGCCTGACTTCACCGTGGCACAGCGCGTGATAGGCAATGATGACCTGATTCATGCGCTGAAAATCATACACGCCGATCAGGCTCAGCGCACTGGTCTGAAGGTTGGTTTCCTCGTTGATTTCACGCGCCATGCCGCCTTCGGGCGTCTCCCCGGCTTCCATGAACCCGGTGATCAACGCAAACATCTTGCCCGGCCAGGCGACGTTTTGCGCCAGCAGGATCTTGCCCTGGTATTCGATCACCGCTGCCAGCACCGGTGTCGGATTGTTCCAGTGCGTGTAGCCACAGGCGGCGCAGCGCAGCCTGGCCTTGTCGCCGCCATCCTCGCTTTGCGTCACCAGCGTCAGCGCGGTCGCGCACTGCGGGCAGAACTTGAAATCTGAAGTCATGAGTTGGCCCAGTCAGAGGCTCTCAGGCCGGAAAAATTCCCGTCGAGAGATAGCGGTCGCCCCGGTCACAAACAACGAAAACGATGGTCGCGTTGGTCTCGCGCGCAGCAATTTCCTGCGCCACCACGCAGGCCCCGGCGGCCGAGATGCCAGCGAAGATGCCCTCCTCGCGCGCCAGGCGCCGGCACATGGCTTCGGCCGCCTCCTGGCTCACGTGCAGTAGCTCATCGACATTTGCCGGGTTGTAAATCTTCGGCAGGTATTCCTGCGGCCACTTTCGAATGCCTGGAATGCGCGAGCCCTCCATCGGCTGCACACCGATGATCTGGATCGCACGGTTCTTCTGCTTGAGGAACTGCGAAACGCCGGTGATGGTACCGGTGGTGCCCATGGCACTGACAAAGTGCGTGATCCGCCCCTTGGTATCGTCCCAGATTTCCGGCCCGGTGGTCTCGAAATGAACGCGCGGGTTGTCGGCATTGGCAAATTGATCGAGCACGCGTCCCTTGCCATCGCGTTGCATCTGGTCTGCCAGATCACGCGCGTACTCCATGCCACCGCTCTTGGGTGTGAGGATCAGTTCGGCGCCAAATGCCTTCATCGTCTGGGCACGCTCGACCGACAGGTCTTCCGGCATCACCAGGATCATCCGGTAGCCCTTGATGGCCGCGGCCATGGCCAGCGCAATCCCGGTGTT
>JAKANU010000137.1 GCA_021812315.1 Pseudomonadota bacterium | reverse complement strand
GGAACCGTCGAACTGGCGCGCACCAGGGGCGCCTTGGTGCACGTCAGGTCCGACTGGCCCGGGTTTGGTCCACAGAAGAATCGTGCGCTGGATCTGGCACGGCACCCCTGGGTCCTCTCGATTGATGCCGACGAACGCGTCAGTGCCGATCTGGCGCAAGAGATTCAACGGGTTGCCGGGGAGGGCGCGGATCTGGCCTATGAAATTCCCCGACTGACACAGTTTTGTGGCCGCTGGATCCGCCATTGCGGTTGGACACCTGATCATGTCTTGCGCCTGTTTCGACGCGGCACGGGGCGCTTCAGTGACGACCTGGTTCATGAGCGCGTGGTGCTCAGCGGCGTGAAGGTGCGCCGACTCAGCTGCCCGTTGCTGCACTACAGCTATCCGACACCTGTGCATGCCTGGCGCAAGCACGAACAGTACAGCCAGGCTTGGGCACAACAACGCTTTGCCAGGGGTCAAAATGCCTCCGTGGCGCGTGCCGGCCTGGCCGGGGTGGTAGCATTCCTGCGTAGCTACTTTTTTCGGCTCGGCTTTCTTGATGGTGCCATGGGCTTTGCGGTTTGTGTCATGCAGGCCCAGGCGGCGTTTGGAAAGTACTTTGCTCTCTATTGTCTGAATCAGAAGAATGACTCTGCGCCTGAACCTCCGCCTTGCTGACATCGTTCGTACATTCATCCTTGCATGGACCCTTGGAATCGGCCTGTCGGCGCAGGCACAGTTTCGGGTTGACGTGTCGGGCATAGGGCTGAACCAGTTGCCCATCGCGGTCACGGCCTTTCGTGGTGAAGCCAGTGCTCCGCAGAAGATCGGCGCGATCATCCGGGCTGATTTGGAGCGAAGCGGACAATTTCGCAGCGTCGATCCGGCCGGTGCAGCAATGGATGAAGTCAGCCGCCCGGACGTTGCGGCATGGCGTCAGGCCGGTGCGGATTCTCTCGTCTCGGGCAGCGTGACCCGGCTCGTCGACGGTCGCTACGACGTGCGGTTCCGGTTGTGGGATGTGGTTCGGGGACAGGACCTTGGTGGTCAGAGTTACGCGGTGACGGCTGGGGACCTGCGCCTTGCGGCGCATCGGATCGCCGACTACATCTACGAAAAGCTGACTGGCGAAAAAGGAGCCTTTTCGACCCGCATCGCATACGTGACCAAGGGGGCGCAGCGCTACCAACTGTGGATTACCGATGCCGACGGGGAAAATGCCCAATCCGCATTGGCCAGCCCGGAGCCGATCATTTCACCGGCCTGGTCGCCCAATGGCGCGCAACTGGCATATGTTTCGTTTGAGTCCCGCAAGCCGGTGGTTTACACGCACGATATTGCCAGCGGGAAGCGACGTTTGATCGCCAATTTCAGGGGGTCCAACAGCGCGCCGGCTTGGTCTCCTGACGGGCGCACCCTGGCCGTGACGCTAAGCCGTGATGGTGGCTCGCAGCTCTATACCATCGATGCCGCCGGTGGCGAGCCGCATCGCCTGGCGCAGTCGGCCGGTATCGATACCGAGCCGACGTATACGCCCGACGGCAAACTCATCTATTTCGTCAGCGACCGCGGCGGCACACCGCAGATCTACAAGATACCGTCAACCGGCGGGCAGGCCGAACGGGTGACGTTTACTGGAAGTTACAACATTTCTCCGGCCGTTAGCCCGGACGGGCGCTGGCTGGCCTATATTTCCAGATCGGGTGGGGCGTTCAAGCTTCACGTGATGGAACTCAGCTCGGGCCTGAGCCAATCGATTACAGAGACGTCCGCCGATGAGAGTCCGAGTTTTGCACCCAACAGCCGCCTGATTGTGTATGCGACACAGCAGCAAGGACACGAGACACTGATGACGACGACCTTGGATGGAAAGATCAAGGCGCACCTGGCCGGCCAAAGTGGCAACATTCGCGAGCCGGATTGGGGTCCATTTCAACCGCAATGATTTTGATGAAGGGTAACTTTATGAAGCAGCTGTTCTTGGCGTGTTGCGTCGCACTCTTGGTGGCGGGGTGTGGCTCGTCGGTGAATCTTGACAATGTTCCCGTCGAGGACAAGGCTGGCGTGAAGGTGGTGCCCCCGGGTTCGGCGGGCGCGAGCGATGGGGTTGCCAAGGGGGCGGTGGCCTCGGTCGATCTGGGCAAGTCGGCGCAAAACGGCGCCGTGCCGTCGGGTCCAAGAGTGGTCTATTTCGACTACGACAGCGCTGTCATCAAGCCGGAGTTTCAAAGCGTGATCGAGTCGCATGCCCGCTTCCTCCAGGCGGAAAAGGGCCGCAAGGTTTCCATTGAGGGGCATACAGATGAACGCGGCGGGCGTGAATACAACCTCGCCCTTGGGCAGCGCCGTGCCGAAGCGGTGCGTAGCGCGCTGCTGCTGCTTGGGGTGGCGGATGCTCAGGTTGAAGCGGTCAGTTTTGGCAAGGAGAAGCCCGCGGTGCCGGGCAGTGACGAAGCGGCGATGGCCAAGAATCGCCGCGCCGAAATCAGCTATCGGTGAGCGGCATCATGCGCAGTGCCGGGAACATGCGTCGGATCCTTGGCTCACTGGCTTGTGGGCTGCTGCTGACTTCGGCCCATGCGGGTCTGTTTGACGACGAGGAAGCGCGCAAGGCCATTCTTGACTTGCGCCAGCGCGTGGAAGCCGTTCGATTGTTGGCCGAGCAGGGTGGCACTCGGGCGTCCGAGGACACGACTTCCCTGCGCCGCGGTCTGCTCGACTTGCAAAACCAGATCGAAGTGCTTCGCTCGGAGGTGGCCAATTTGCGAGGCGCCAACGAGCAATTGACGCGCGACATGGCCGACATCCAGCGACGGCAAAAGGACATCGCCCAGGGGGTTGACGACCGACTGCGGCAGTTTGAACCGGTCACTGTCACGATCGATGGCCGAGAGTTCAAGGCCGAACCGGCGGAAGTGCGAAGTTTTGAAGCCGCTCTGGCGATTTTCAGAAAAGGCGACTTTGCCGGCGGACAGAGTGCCTTTGTCGAATTCTTGCGCCGCTACCCGCAAAGCGGCTACGCGGCCCCGGCCTTGTTCTGGCTCGGCAACGCGCAGTACGCGACTCGCGACTACAAGGAGGCGATGACGAATTTCCGCTCTCTGATCGCGCGCGAGCCCGATCACCTTCGCGCGCCCGAGGCGGTGTTGTCGATTGCCAATTGCCAACTCGAACTCAAGGACAGCAAAGGCGCGCGCAAGACGCTGGAGGACCTGATTCGGGCCTATCCGCAATCGGAAGCGGCATCGGTGGCCAAAGAGAGATTGACGCGTTTGAAGTGATGCGCGGCTAATGCAGACCGATCGACGCTTTGGTGGCGTGGCCCGGCTGTATGGGGTGGCCGGCGCGCAGCGCATTGCGGGTGCGCACGTAGCCGTTGTCGGCGTTGGGGGTGTCGGGTCCTGGGCCGCCGAGGCCCTGGCAAGAAGCGCAGTCGGCGCGATCACCCTGATTGATCTGGACCACGTCTCGGAGTCCAACATCAACCGCCAGATTCACGCGCAGGAGGCGACTTTGGGGCAGGCCAAGGTGCTGGCGATGCGCGAGAGGATCCATTCCTATCATCCAGACTGCACAGTGAGCTGCGTTGAAGCCTTTGTTGAAGCGACGACGTGGCCGGATTTGCTTCCCGGCGCTGTCAGCGCCGTGATCGATGCCTGCGATCAAGTCACTGCCAAGACGGCCATGGCCGAATGGGCCCGGCGGACGGCAACGCTCTTCATTTCAGTCGGCGCGGCAGGTGGCAAGCGCCATGCCCATCGCGTGCAGATTGATGATTTGGCGCGTGTGACGCACGATCCGCTGCTGGCGCAATTGCGTCACCGCCTGAGAAAGGAACACGGGGCACCGCGCGAGGGCAAGACGATGGGGCTTGCCTGCGTGTTCAGCCCGGAGACGGTCCAGCCACCGGATGCGACCTGCTCTGGAGCGAGTGACGGCACACTGAATTGTCATGGCTACGGTTCGGCGGTCAGCGTGACGGCCACTTTCGGCCTTTGTGCCGCCGGATGGCTTCTTGACCGAATCGCCACCAGCGCTCAGGCGCGAGCGAAAGTGTGACTATAATTTAAGGCTTTACCGAGCCATAAAGATGACTTGGTAAAGCCTGATGGGATGTTAGCTCAGCCGGTAGAGCAGCGGACTTTTAATCCGTTGGTCGGGAGTTCGAATCTCCCACATCCTACCAACCAGAGACCGCGCTAGATAAGGAAAACCTGCTACATAAAACATAGCAGTCTTTTTCTATTGTGATGTTGATTTTTCACGATGTAACGGAGGATGTAAGCGGATTTTCCGAATCGGAGGCCAAATTGTTGGCGGCTTTTGTGGTCAGACACGCATCGCCTTCGGCCTACAAAGCGCTCTTTACCAAGGGCGTCAAAGAGTCCGGCTGCATGGCCCATGCCCGCAGAAAGCTGTTTGAGCTGCATGCCAATCACACCAGCCTGATCGCTGCTGAGGGTCTTAAATTCTTTGAACTACTGTATGACGTAGAGCGGGAATCAAAGGCACTTGGCGCGGAGGATCGCAACAAGATTCGACAGGAAAGGGCCAAACCAGTTGCCGATGCACTGCACAAGTGGCTGTTATTGCAACGAAGCAAGGTCACAAACGGCTCGGCCACGGCAAAAGCACTCGATTACAGCCTCAAACGCTGGGTGGCGCTGACGCACTACCTGTATGACGGGCAGGTCCCCATAGACAACAATTGGTGCGAAAACCAAATCCGCCCGGCAGCTCTGGGCAGAAACAATTGGCTTTTTGCAGGGTCACTGCGCGCCGGTCAACGTGCCGCGGCCGTGATGAGCCTGATTCAAAGCGCCAAGATCAATGGGCATGACCCATATGCCTACATGAAGGACATCCTTACCCGGCTGCCAACGCAAAAGAACAGCCAGATCGAGGAATTGTTGCCGCATCGGTGGCGGCCGGCCGGATGTATTGCCCTGCCAACTAATGCAGATTGGCAGCAGCACCGCAACACTTCTTAAACTTCTTGCCACTGCCGCATGTGCAGGACTCATTGCGTCCGACCTTGGGTTGCATTGCCTTCGCGACCTCACGCTCATAAACCGCACGGCGGTACGGTAGCCAGTGCTGGTACATGGCAACGACGGCTTGCGGAATTTGCAAAGCCAACTTGCTGCGCATCGCAGGTGTCTTGGTCAATGCATCTTGCTCTGAACCAAAATCATCTTCTCCCAACAATCCAATCGGGCGATACCAGGCTTGGCCCTGTGGTGTCTGCAGCAGCGGTGACCACTCTGCCTGGCACAGGTGCACGCCCTGAGTAAACCCGTAAGCCCAGCCTTCTGCGTCGTCATACTCACGACCCCGATACTTCTGTGCACACCATTGCGGGTAAATCTCCGGTGGGTCTTCTTCCAGACCGGAGATGACGCTATTGAACATGCGCATGATCAGTCCCAGAATCCGGTTGAGCTTCTCAATGGTCTTCACTGGCGGCATCATGCTGTCGCCATCTCCCCAGATACCTGGCATCCACTGCCGTGGCATCAGGTTTTTAGGGCCGATGGCAATGGCATGCAAATAGCCGTCCAGCATGTCCAGTGTCATGCCATCATCGCAATCGACTTCATGGAGCATGAAGTGATCCAGCTCATCGAGTTCTTCATCCGACAAGGGTTCAAAAGCCAGGGCAGTCATATGGCAACAGCACGTGTGCAAGTCAATGGTGTGCGCCACATTCTCGTCGAACAGCTTGGCTGGCTCGCGTCAAGATGTCTTCACTGGACGCTTACTGTCAAGTCAATAAGAACCCGCTGAAGCGGGGTGATAGCTGCGTCAGAGGTGGACTTACTTCGCAGTCACCGTCTTTTTGGGTTTGGCGACAGGCTTTTGTTCGGACCTGGCAATTCGCTTGGGCGTACTTGGGGCCGCGACAGGACGCGCCTTCGTCTTTGACTTACTTTTACGACTGGCTATCGAGAGCAACGCCGCAGCATCAAAAACCATAGGCCCGGGCTCTTGTGCTGGGAAGACGGCGATTGCTTCCAGGGCAGTCACGCTTGTTGGCAAAGCTACCGCGTTGGTGCCGTTGCCATCCTCCGGCATTTGCATCATCATCGCAGCGAAGCGCACCTTGACGGCAACCCGCCAAAGTCCGGACGTTATGCCTTGAGCAGCAAAAATCATTGCGGCAATTTCGGGCCACCCAAGTTCAACATGGGGCTTTTCTTCAGTCATACGATGCCTTCCTGCCAATGTTCAGATGTCTCTTTGAATTGGCTGAAATTGTTAGGTTGAACATCTAGCCGTCTATTTGATGTGTACTTCACCGCATGCTGGGATGAACCCATTGCCGCATTTATCGCCGCGACCGCAATTGGTCTGGCTTGTTCCGCCGCAGAAATGACGGCTAGAGAACCGTCGTGCTTCCACCCGATGCCATCGAATGTCATCACGTAGGGGATAACCGGAGCAATAGCGTCTCTCGTGAGTTGACGGGCAAGCGATGCTATGTCCCTTTGTGTTCCAACTTTAGATAGAACAGCAAAACGCAAAAGATTCGCCTCCGCTTTTGGAACAGGCAGCGTCCCTTTCTCCCACTTGGCCACTACTTGGTCTGTCTTGTCACCCAATGCAGCAACATCTGATTGGCTCATCCCTAGGCGTTTGCGCAAAAAACGCAGTTCGCCGCCACTCATTGAACTCAAACGCAAAGCGATTGCGCGCGCCAATGCCTTGTACAGTCCGTCCAAATCGGAGTACGCAACTGTCTGTTCTTCGCCGGTGCCTCGAACCAAAACGCCACCATTAAGGTACACGTTCGGCAGGCCCGACCCATTGAGTTTGTGTAGCAGCACTATGTGACCTTCATTACAGTTATGACAGTTATTCGTTGAAGTATTGACCAGTCCTCGTTAACTTCATCCAACCCTCCAACGACCACCCGAATGCGAAGCCCTCGATAAACAACGTTTGCTCGGAACTTGCTTCCGTGGCTCTCAGGACCGTATGCATGTCCTTTCCGAAGGCACATAAACACGTCAGCATGGTCGAACCCGTCGTTGTCCATTTCCTCCTCAGCATGGCGAATGAACCGAACATTCTCAGTTCCAGCATTCGACAATCTCCGAATCGCCTGTGTTAGTTCAGGGTTATCGGTCCCGAAGTTTGAACTCATTCTATATTAAGTATAGGTTAGCATAGCACGCTTTCGTGCGAAAGGAGCAGCATCCCGTCCGAATAATTGAGGCTGGATGCCCGTGCTGCCTACTGTATCCCCGATTGGCCCCACATCTCCGGCTAGGATTCGACGGTGATGTTTGTCGGCGGCCCCGCCTCTTGAAAGTATCTGCCGTCACGACCCTGCCCGCATAACCCTGTCAATCTCCGCCAGTGCATGACTGGCACCGCTTGCCAGCCCCACGTCCAAACTCGACGGCACGCTGCATTCCCGTGGGTTGATACCCAGCCGCCCGCCGAACTCATGGATGACTCGCTGACTAAATCGGCGCACAGACGCAATTGCAGTACCGGCCCCAAGCTCCACAACAACCGGCCGTTTTACACCGACCAGCCAACGCTCACGGCGCGCTGCTTGCTCCGCTTGCCTCTGTTCCTGCCAGTCCCAGTCATTGAACATC